>CANGOK010000170.1 GCA_947455285.1 Beijerinckiaceae bacterium
AGATTGTCCCCCAGCTCCTTCATCATCACCGTTCCAGCGCCCGCGAGCGCCGAGCCTTCACGCCGCATTGGGTATGCCCTCGAAAAAGCGCGTATAGACGTCTTCCAGGCTCGCATGGCCTGCGTCCATCATGGTGAGGTCGCCGCCCGCGCCGACCACGGCCCGGGCGATGTCGCCGCGAATGTCTCCGGTCGCCTCGATGCGCAGGCCCGAGCCCTCACGGGTGACGCGTGTCACACCGGGCATACGCTCCAGCGCCTCTTCAAGGCCAGTCCCGGTCGCTTCGATGCGAATGATATGGGAGCCGCCGAGCACGTTGCGCAGGAGATCCTCGACCCGGCCCATGAGGCCGATCTTGCCCTGATTGAAAAGCGCCACCCGGTCGCAGACGGATTGCACGAGTTCGAGCATGTGGGAGGAGAGCAGGATGGTCATGCCATCCTTCTTCAGGGAGCGGATCAGCTCCAGAAACTCGCGCGTCGACTGCGGATCGAGGCCGCCGGTCGGCTCGTCCAGAATGGCGATGGAGGCGCCCTTCATCAGGATTTCGGCGATGGCGAGCCGCTGGCGCATGCCGCGTGAATAGCCGGCCACCGGCCTTTTGCCAGCTTCAGTCAGGCGCACCCGGGCGAGCGATTTTTCGATCCGCTCGTCGGCTTCCTTCGAAGTGAAGCCGCAGAGCTTCGCCGTGTAGCGCAGGTTCTCGACGCCCGTGAGATTGTCGTAGAAGCCGACCTGATCGGGCATGTAGCCAACACGTCGCTTGACCTCGAGCGGCTGGCGCAGCGGATCAAAGCCCGCGACGACGGCCTCCCCTGACGTCGGCTCGGTGAGGCCGAGCAGCATCAGGATCGTCGTGGTCTTGCCCGCGCCATTTGGCCCGAGCAGACCGAAGACTTCGCCGGGCTCGATGGTCAGATCGAGCTTGTCGACGGCGAGCCGCGATCCATAGGCCTTGGTGAGCGCCTGCGTGCGGATGACCGGCTCGCTCATCTGCGACCGAACCTCCCCACGGCGCCCATTAAAACGAGCAGGGCGACGCCGATGACTGCGACGCCAGTCACGCCCCAGAGGGTCGAGGTCGTCACCGTCACGCGATAGTTGGCGGATTCCGAAACGCCTTCGCCCGAGACGCGCAGGCTGACCATATAGTCGCCCGCGATGGCCTTGGCGCTAGGAGTGACGAGTGCCGAAACCTTCTGCTCCTCACCCGCCGCGATCTCGGAAATCTCCTTCGGATCGAAAGTCACTTTCCAGCCGGAGGGCGGGCTGGCGCTGAGGCTGATCCCACGCGCCGACGCCGAGCCGGTGTTGCGGACCACGAGCGGGATGCTGCGTTCTTGACCCGCAGTCGCTTCGCCGCTCAGGCGTTCGTCCTGACCAGTGACGGCGACGGTGGGCTGGCCGCTAATGTCGAGCGCGAGTTTGGTCTGCACGCTCGCCTTGTCGCCGGCGATGGCGAGCGTGATCGGCGTTTCGCCTGCGGGGGCGCGCGGGCCCGGCTTCACGGCGACGGTGATGTCCTTGCTCTCGTTCGCCTTGATCGAGAGGCTGGTGATCTCCTGCGTGCTGTAGCCTTCCTTGAAGGTGGTGGTGAAACCCGCCGGCGCATCGACGCGCAGGTTCACCGTCATGTCATTGGCGCTTTCGTTTTTCACGGCGACATTGAAATCGAAGCTCGACTTCGGTGATCCCCGCAGCACCGGGAATTTCGGCGTCGCGTTAAGTTTCGCGGCCAGAGGCTCGGCGAGCTTGATCGAGATCGGCAGCGAGGAGTTGGCGCCATCGCCATTGGCGTTGATGGTGATCTTGTAGTCGCCGGGCTTTGCGCTGGCGGGAATGTTCAGCTTGAGATTGAGATTGGCGCGCCCGTCGTAATCGACGAAGGCGGCGCTCACGGGCTTGCCGGAACCTTCGACCTCCGCCTTCCAGTCGCCGGGCTTGTCGGCGATGGCGATGGAGGTGCGTTGCGGCGGCAGGCCGTAATTATAGATCGTGAGGGGCAGCGTCGTCTCCTCGCCTGCGCGAATTTGCAGCGCAGGAAAATC
The DNA here is from genome assembly GCA_947455285.1 of Beijerinckiaceae bacterium. Lineage (GTDB taxonomy): Bacteria > Pseudomonadota > Alphaproteobacteria > Rhizobiales > Beijerinckiaceae > Terripilifer. The sequence goes on from CANGOK010000170.1 coordinate 2,049, forward strand.
CGTCGCGAGGTAGAGGCCCTTTAGGGAGTCAGGGCTCGGGTCCTTCGCAATCGCGACCGAAACGGAAGCTAAAGATAAAGACGCCACCATCAAAAGCGCCGACACGCCTGCGCGCATGCGCTGCCTCCCCCATTAGATCGAACCATCGCCTCGACATCTAGTTGCGAGGCGCCGAAATGCAAAGCATGATTAGGGCGATAATTTGGCGGAAAGCAAGAGATGCTTCCGCGCCGCCAATCATCGCCAGCTTAGCCTATTTTTGTTGGGCCCCTAGGATTTTCAAGGCCCGCTCGACAGGGCCTGGATCAAACAGGGCTTCGGCGCTGAGTTTCTTTGAGAGATAGCCGCGCTTGATATAAAAATCCTGCATGTCCATCAGCGAGTCGACCTCCACGCGTCCATCGCGATGGATGGCGGTCCATTTCATGTCCGTATAAATCGCACGGTCCTTGATGGCGGAATATTTGACGAAGCCGTCGATCATTTCTTCATGCAATGGGCCGGGCTTCTCCGCGTCGAGGAAGCAGCGCACGCCCTTGATATAGGCCACCGTGAAAGCGTCGAGCGCGGCGGCGTTCCTGGCCGCCCAGTCGGCGTTATACATGAGGCCGCTCACCTCCATGCGCGGCTTCACCATTTCATCTGCATAGAGCAGATGGAATCCGCCGCCTTGAATCGCCGCTGTGTCGAACGGCCCAACGAAAACGCCCGCATCCACCGCGCCAGATTGAATCGCTGCGACCGATTGAGGCATACCAAGATGCTTTGTCTCTACGTCATCGAGGCTGAGGCCTGCGCTCTCCAGCGTCTTGCCGAGTTCATATTCTGAGAGCCCGCCAGCGGCGCTTGTCGCGATGCGCAAGCCTTTAAGGTCTTTCGCGCCCTTGACCTTGCCCTCAAGTCCCTTGCGCACGACGATGCTGTGCCACACCGGCGCCTGTCCGCGATTGACGAAATAGCGAAGCGGCAGGCCCTGCGCGACGCTGTTGAAGAAGGAAACGCTCACGCCGCCACCCATCATGGCGAGATCACCCCGCACCATCAGCGGCGTCATTTCCGACGCGGTCTTGAAGGGGACGATGTCGACCTCGACATCCTGCTCTCTAAAATAGCCGCGTTCGATGCCGCAGATCAGCGGCCCGTCGCCAATGTTCGGCACGGTGCCTACGACGATTTTCGTGGCCGCTGTCGCCTGTTGCGCAATGAGGGCGAGGCCCAGCGACAGGACCAGTTTCAGACGCTTCATCCCGATCTCCTTCGTGGCGCGTGAGCCACAATTTCGCCCATGGTAGGCAAGTGGAGAGATACGGGCAAGTTTCAGGCGGCGAGGCGACCTTCGCTTTCGGGCGTGCTGAAATAGGTGATGTAACGCGGATCGATTTCGGCCACCGGCATGATGATGAAGACATCGGTCGTGCCGAACTGATGATCGCTCACAGCCTCTGCGCCCATCTTCGCGCCGACGCGCAGATAGCCCTTGAGAAGGGGCGGCAGTTTCGCCATCGCCTTTCGCGGCTCAAGATCCGCGCCCTGCGTCGCATCGATGGCGATGCGACGACTGGGTAGGGCGTGGGTCGCCCAGCTGTCATCGGCGGCGGCGGACTTGCTCAACCAGGCGAGCGTCGCGGCATGCAGCGCGGGATCCGAGCCTTGCAGGCTCGCGCAACCGATCATCACATCCATGCGGTGGTGGCGCACATAGGTCCAAATGCCCCGCCACATCAATTCAAGCACGCGTTTGGCGCGCCAGTCCTTGTGCACGCAGGAGCGGCCGAGTTCGAGAAAGCGCTTGCTGGCGTGGCGCGCAAGCAATGGCGCGATGTCGAATTCACTGGCGGAGTAGAAGCCGCCATGGCGCTCCGCCACGTCCTGCCGCAGCAGGCGATAACAACCGACGACCTTGGGCTTTCGGCGCCCAAATCGGTTGACGAAGTCGTGATCCACGACGATCAGGTGATCGCATATGCGGTCGAAGGCACAGAGGTCGCGGCGCGTCAATGCGCTGCGGGCGTCGGCGATGGCGCCGCCTTCTTCATAGAAAACCTTGTAGCGCAGTTTCTGCGCCTTGCGGATGTCGCGTTTATGGGTTGCAAGCCGCAGCTCGAGCGCGCCGATCCGGCCAAGCGAGGCAGGAAGGCCTTGGAGGTCCCGCACGGGTTTGCCGGCGGGAAACAGCGCGATGGTCTGCGGCATGAAGTCCTTCGTCGTCCGCCAGGCTCTTGTGGCCGCCTTGTACATGGTCCACCTTTCGTAAGGCCCTTTTGGGCCATGGCGCAAGGTAAGCATGAATCTTCGACAGTTTGATGACGGATCAGGCGGCGTTCTCCCACCCTGCGATGACCTCTTCGATCAATTGCGCGACATCTTCGGGATGGGTTCGGACGACATCATGGAACGCGTCAAACTCGCTTACGCTCCATGATTCATCATTGCGCAGACGCGCTGCGATGGTCTGGAAGGGGCTCGGATCATAGGCGGTGCAGAGCGCGTAATGCCGAGGCGGCCACAGGTCGGGCTGAGCGCGCGTCGCGATATAGGGCTCGCTGAAGCAATTGATGGGATGGGCTGTGAAGAGATCATCGAAACGGTGGGCGTCGGTGGGGCTGCTGTTGGCGGGAGCTTTGCCGCGCGGCGCGGAAAGCCCGCCGTCATGGGCGAAAGCCGCCGCCTTCTGGGCGCCCGCGCGCTCGGGGCCTGACAAGTCCCATGCGCTTTGCCCGCTCTCAGGGACGTGGGCGTCGATATAGATCATTCCCTTGATGCGGGCGATCTCGCGATCCGCCGCGCCGGTGATGACCATGCCGCCATAGGAATGGCCGACTATGATCACGTCGCTGAGATCATTCCAGCGCATGAGCCCGGCTATGTCGGACACGTGGGAGGAGAGATTGACCTGTGTGGGTGCAATATGGCTGCGCTCGGCGAGGCCGGTGAGCGTTGGTGCGTGAACCTCGTGGCCGGCGGCCCGTAAGAGGCGAGTCACGCCGGTCCATGACCACGAGCCGCTCCACGCCCCATGCACCAGAACGATGTTCGCCATCAGCGCCTCCCAATCGCCCCTTGGACAGGGGCCATTCATTGATTAGGCTGGTTTTCGACGAACGCAAGGGAGAACGCCATGCAGGGCAAGATCGGTCTTGAAGAACATTTCGCCATTCCCGACACGCTGATGGATTCGGCGGGCTTCCTGCCGGACGAATATTGGCCGGAGCTTGAGGCGCGGCTCATGGACATCCATGGCAAGCGTCTGGAGCTCATGGACAAGTACGGCATGGAGATGATGATTCTCTCCCTGAACGCCCCCGCCGTGCAGGCTATCGTCGATCCGGCCAAGGCCAATGACGTCGCCCGTCGCGCCAATGATTACCTGGCTGAGCAAGTCGCCAAGCGCCCGGACCGCTTTCAGGCCTTCGCGGCCCTGCCCATGCAGGATCCAGACATGGCTATCCGCGAGCTCGAGCGCTGCATGAAGGACCTTGGCATGCGCGGCGCGCTGGTCAACGGCTTCTCGCAGGCCAATAGCCCCGAGAACTGCCTCTATTACGACATGCCGCAATACTGGCCCTTCTGGGAAGTCGTGCAGAAGCTCGACGCACCCTTCTACCTGCATCCGCGCAACCCCATCGCCAGCTGGGCGCAGATCTATGAGGGCCATTCGTGGCTGATGGGCCCGACCTGGGCCTTCGGTCAGGAGACGGCTGTCCATGCGCTGCGGTTGATGGGTTCCGGCCTCTTCGACGCCTATCCCAATCTCAAGATCGTGCTCGGGCATATGGGCGAGGGCCTGCCCTTCAGCATGTGGCGCGTCGACAATCGCAACGCCTGGGCCAAGACGACGCCGAAATACAAGGCCAAGCGCCGCATCGCCGAATATTTCAACGAGAACTTCTGGCTGACGACGTCCGGCAATTTCCGCACCCAGACGCTCATCGACGCCATGCTGGAGATCGGCTCCGACCGGATCCTCTTCTCCACTGATTGGCCCTTCGAAAACGTCGACCACGCCGCCGACTGGTTCGACACGGCCTCGATCAGCGAAGCCGACCGGCTCAAGATCGGCCGCACCAACGCCCAGAAGCTGTTCAATCTCGGCAACGAGTAGCTTCAGGCCGCGCGCGCGAGGCCCTGCAGCTGCGTTCGGTAGCTGAGGGCCTCGGCGAGATGGAGGCGCCCGACCTCAGCCGCTCCGTCGAGATCGGCTAGGGTGCGGGCGAGCTTCAGCACCCGATGATAGCCGCGCGCTGAGAGCCGCATACGCTCGGCGGCGTCGCGCATCAGGGCGAGGCCGCCCGCATCAAGCGCGGCTGCGCTCTCGATGACGCTGGGTGGCGCCGCAGCGTTGGTTGCGACGCCCGGCAGGCCCATGGCGCGGTAACGCTCGACCTGAATGGCCCTTGCCGCAGCCACGCGCGCGGCCACTTCGGCCGAACCTTCCGAAGGCGCGGGCAGGATGAGGTCAGCCGCCGTCACCGCAGGCACATCTATCGACAGGTCGAAACGGTCGAGCAGCGGCCCTGAAATGCGCGCCTGATAGGCGGCGATGCAGCGCTCATTGGGTTGCCTTCGGCAGGCGTAGCCTGGGTCCGTCCCATGGCCGCAGCGGCAGGGGTTCATGGCGCCGATAAGTTGGAAGCGGGCGGGGTAGGTGACCCGGGCGTTGGCCCTCACGATGGCGATCTCGCCAGTCTCCAGCGGCTGACGCAGGCTGTCGAGCGTTTGGGGCTGGAATTCGGGGAACTCGTCGAGAAAGAGCACCCCGTTATGGGCGAGGGAGACCTCGCCGGGACGGGCTTGCGCGCCGCCGCCGACAAGCGCCGCCATGGAGGCCGAATGATGGGGCGCACGGAAGGGGCGGGCGCTGGTGAGCTGGCCGCCTGCAAGCTCGCCCGCCACCGAATGGACCATCGAGACTTCCAGCAACTCGCGCGGGCTAAGCGGCGGCAGGATGGAGGGCAGGCGCGCCGCGAGCATGCTCTTGCCCGAGCCCGGAGGGCCGCACATCAAGAGGTTATGTCCGCCCGCCGCCGCGATCTCGAGCGCTCTTTTGGCGCTCTCCTGCCCCTTGATGTCGCGCAGATCTGGCTGGGCGCTCTGCGCCGCGCGCACCGCCGGCGCAGGGCGCGCCATGACCTGCGTGCCCTTGAAATGATTGGCGAGCTGGATGAGGGAGCGCGGGGCCAGAATGTCGAGGTCGGCCGACGCCCAGGCGGCTTCAGGTCCGCAATCAAAGGGGCAGATCA
>CANGOK010000171.1 GCA_947455285.1 Beijerinckiaceae bacterium
ATGACCGATGGCTCCGAATACATGACGCGCTCCACCTACGGCAAGGAAGGTGATGCGCTCAACCTCGACATCGATCCCAAGACGCACCCGGCCTGGACCGGCGGCTCGCAGCAGCTGCTCGACCGCGGCGGCCGCCTGTCGCGCTTCACCTCGCGCTTCGGCAGCATCGGCGCGCGCAAGTAAGCCTCGGCGACTTAACGAAAAACCCCGGCTTTGCCGGGGTTTTTTGCATTTAGGGGATAATCTTAAAGCGGGCGGGACTTCACCCCCGCATATGAAACGCCTCACGCAGCATATTCAGCTGCGATTCAATCGCGATCGGGCGAGCCTGAGAGGTCTTCCGAGCCGGGCCCTGATAGAGCAGGCTATCAAGGTGAAGGATGCGGGCCTGCAGGCGCAGGGATTGCTGGCAAAGGTCCTGCAGGACATCGGGCAGGGTCGCGAAGGTGCGGGGGTCGCAGGAGAGGTCCTGCTTGGCGAGCTTCACCTTGTTTTTTTCCAAGGCTGCCTGCGCGGGAGTGAGATCGCCTTCATTCACCGCACGCTGCATCAGAAGCCAGGAAGCGAGCTGCATCAGTCGGGTGGTCAGGCGCATGCTCTCTGAGGCGTAGGCGAGCGCGACAGCGCGCGGCAGGGCCTTGGATTCGAGCCGTCCCGGGCCATCGAGATAGGCGGCGGAAAGCTCAACGAGATACATGCCTTCCTTGAAAAGGGCCGTGAAAGCTTCAGATCCCGCGAGCTTATGCCCGAAGGAAACCGCGCCTCCGATTTCAATGACGCCTGATACGCTGGTGGACATGGGAGCTCACGCGCTAACCGCCCCGAAAATCGGGACTATTCCACACTAGCGCCAAACTCCGCCCCGGAGTCGGTAACTTCAGATTAACCTTAATGGGCGCGTCAGCCCTGCTTGAAGAAAGCGTCGGCCGCGAGCTTCGACGCCTCTTTTGAGGCCCGCGCGGCTTTCAGGCGGGCGATTTCGCCCTGCAGCAATTCGATCCGCTCGTTCAGCTCATCGACAGACAGGGCGTCGAGCGACTGGCCGACTTCATGGGTCGCCGGCGCCTTGCGGGGCTTTCCGAAGGGATCGACATCGTCGAAGTCAGCCATGGGGCGCTCCCACTCAGGCCGCTTGCGCGCCAGAGCGCAAGGCGTCGCAAATCTGGTCGACGACCGCCTCGACCAGCGCGTGATCGTCGCCCTCCGCCATGACGCGGATCACAGGCTCGGTGCCCGAGGGGCGAATCACGAGGCGGCCGGACTTGCCGAGCCGAGCTTCGCCATCGGCGATGGCGGCCTTCACATGGGCCGCCTGAAGCGGCTGGCCGCCGCCGTGGCGCACATTCTTGAGGATCTGCGGCACAGCTTCGAACTGATGGCAGACCTCGCTCACCGGCCTGCCCTGCCGCTGCACGACAGCTAGAACCTGAAGCGCCGCCACAAGGCCATCGCCCGTCGTCGCATAGTCCGACAGGATGATGTGGCCGGACTGTTCGCCGCCGAGGTTGTAGCCGTGCTCGCGCATGTGCTCGAGCACATAGCGGTCGCCCACGGCGGTGCGCGGCATTTCGAGGCCGATGGAGGCGAGATAGCGTTCAAGGCCGAGATTCGACATGACCGTGGTCACGACGCCCGGCCGCGAAAGGCGCCCGTCCTCCTTCCAGCTCTGGGCCACCACGGCCATGAGCTGATCGCCATCGACGAGATGGCCGCGCTCATCCACCAGCAGCACGCGGTCCGCATCGCCATCAAGGGCGATGCCGATGTCCGCGCGCATTTCGCGCACCTTGGAGGCGAGGGCTTCGGGCGAGGTAGAGCCGACGTCCTGATTGATGTTGAAGCCATTGGGCTCGACGCCGATGGAGAAGACCTCCGCGCCCAGCTCCCAGAGCGCCTCGGGCGCCACCTTGTAGCCCGCGCCATTGGCGCAATCGACGACGATGCGCATGCCCTCCAGCGAGAGGTTGCGCGGCAGGGTGCGCTTGGCGAATTCGATATAGCGGGCCTGCACGCTTTCCACGCGTTTGGCCCGGCCGAGTTCGCGAGAGCCAGCAAGGCGCGAGCCGAGATCGGAGGCCAGAAGGTCTTCGATCTCCGCCTCGACCTCGTCGGAAAGCTTGTAGCCATCAGGCCCGAAAAGCTTGATGCCATTATCCTCGAAGAGATTGTGCGAGGCCGAGATCATCACGCCAAGATCAGAGCGCATGGAGCGGGTGAGCATGGCGACCGCAGGGGTGGGCACCGGACCGAGCAGCAGCACATCCATGCCGACCGAGGTGAAGCCCGCCACGAGCGCGGTTTCGATCATATAGCCGCTGAGGCGCGTATCCTTGCCGATGACGACGCGATGGCGATGATCGCCCCGCTGAAACACGAGGCCTGCGGCCTGCCCGACCTTCAAGGCCAGCTCCGGCGTGATGTGGCTGTTGGCGCGGCCGCGAATGCCGTCCGTACCGAAGAATTTTTTAGCCATCGGCTCCCGATCCTGATCTCGCGATCGCACAAGTGAGGCGATTATATCGCAGGCGCCCGCTGCTCCAAAGATGAGCTGGGCCGTCCGCCATCACGTTTTGTCAACAAGCGTAACATGGGGCCATCTCTTGCCTGCTTCCAGCAGCGCCCCTAAACATTTGGCAGGAGACCGCCATGAGCCTGATGATCTATCACAATCCCAATTGCTCCACCTCGCGAAATGTCTTGCGCCTGTTGCAGGAGGGCGGAAAATCGCCGCAGGTGATCGAATATCTCAAGACGCCGCCCTCGCGCGAGCGGATGAAGGAATTGCTGGCCGCCATGGGCATGAAGCCGCGCGACATCCTGCGCCGCAGCGGCACGCCCTATGACGAACTGGGGCTGGATGATCCCGCCCTCACCGACGATCAGATTCTCGACGCGCTCGAAGCCCATCCCATCCTCATGCAGCGCCCCATCGTGGCCTCCGAAAAGGGCGTGCGCCTGTGTCGGCCGCTTGAGCGCGTGCATGAGGTCGTGGATCTCTGAAACGGCCAAAGCCTTAGGGAGGCGCGCGGTGACCATCGCAACCATCGTCACTTTCGTCGCAGCCTCTCTCCTCCTTTCCTTCTCGCCCGGCCCTGACATTCTCTTCGTGCTGACGCAATCGGCCACCCATGGCTGGCGTCGAGGGATCGTGATCACAGCCGGTCTTTGCTCCGGCCTCATCGTGCACACCGCCGCCGTGGCGCTTGGCGTGGCGATCATCTTCAAGCAGTCGGAAGCGGCCTTCACGACGCTCAAACTCGTCGGCGCGGCCTATCTTCTCTACCTCGCCTATGGAGCCTTACGGGCAGGCGCCACCGTGGTGGCGACGCAGGGAGGCAAGGCTGAACCCTATGGCAAGATGTTCCTTCGGGGCGTCGTCATGAATGTGACGAACCCCAAGGTCGCGCTCTTCTTCCTCGCTTTTCTGCCCCAGTTCACGGATGCCGGCCAAGGCTCGATTGAAGCGCAAATCGTGATGCTCGGCGCATTGTTCATGGGCTCGGCCTTCTGCGCTTTCAGCCTCACCGCCATTCTGGCGGGAACGGTCAGCGAAAGGCTGTTGAAATCCGAGCGGGCGCAGATGATCCTGAACAGGATCGCGGGCGCCGTATTCGTCGGATTGGCGCTGAAACTCGCCCTCGCTGAACGCTAGGCCCAACAAAAAACCGCCCCCGAAATCGGAGGCGGTTCTTGATGTCTGACCGTTGGAGTTACGCCGAAGGCTGGGGCTCCATACCGCCCGAGGAATCGGGACCGGGCTTGCGGGTGGCGCCAGCATTGGGCACCGCTGTGGATGTGCGGGGCGCAGTCGGCGGCTCAGAGGAATCACGCACGGGCTGACGGCCCGCCAGCAGGCCGATGATCTCATCGCCTGTCAGCGTCTCATATTCGAGCAACGCCTTGGCGACCGTCTCAAGCCCATCGCGCTTCTCGGTGAGAATCTTGCGCGCGTCCTCCTGACCATTCTGCACGAGGCGACGAACCTCGGAATCGATGGTCTGGGCGGTGGATTCGGAAACCGTGCGCTGGCGGCCCATGGACATGCCGAGGAAGACCTCGTCGTTATTGTCCCCATAGGCGACGGTGCCCAGCTCATCCGAATAACCAAGACGCGTCACCATGGCGCGCGCCATGCGGGTCGCCTGTTCGATGTCGCTCGAAGCGCCGGAGGTGATGTTCTCCTTGCCGAAGACCAGCTCCTCAGCCACGCGACCGCCCATGGCTACCGCGAGATCCGAAGTGAACTCAATATAGCGCTTCGACAGGCGATCCCCTTCAGGCAGGCGCATCACCAAACCCAGCGCGCGACCGCGCGGAATGATCGTGGCCTTGTGGACAGGATCGCTGGCGGGCACGGAGAGCGCGACGATGGCATGGCCCGCCTCGTGGTAGGCGGTGAGCCGCTTCTCATCCTCGGACATGACCATGGACCGGCGCTCGGCGCCCATCATCACCTTGTCCTTAGCGTCCTCGAACTCGGTCATGGTGACGATGCGCTTGCCGCGCCGCGCCGCCATCAAAGCCGCCTCGTTAACGAGATTCATGAGGTCCGCGCCCGAGAAGCCCGGCGTGCCGCGCGCCACCGTGCGCAGATCGACATCCGGCGACAGGGGAACCTTACGGACATGCACCTTCAGGATCTTCTCGCGGCCGGTCACATCCGGCAGGGGAACGACGATCTGGCGATCGAAGCGGCCCGGACGCAACAGGGCGGGGTCGAGAACGTCGGGACGGTTGGTCGCGGCGATGATGATGATGCCCTCATTGGCCTCGAAACCATCCATCTCGACCAGCAGCTGATTGAGCGTCTGTTCGCGCTCGTCATTGCCGCCGCCAAGACCGGCGCCGCGATGACGGCCCACCGCGTCGATTTCGTCGATGAAGATGATGCAGGGCGCGTTCTTCTTGGCCTGTTCGAACATGTCGCGCACGCGGCTCGCGCCGACGCCCACGAACATTTCGACGAAGTCAGAGCCCGAAATGGTGAAGAAGGGCACATTGGCCTCGCCCGCGACCGCACGGGCGGTCAGGGTCTTGCCGGTGCCGGGAGGGCCGACCAGCAGCACACCGCGCGGAATGCGGCCGCCAAGCCGCTGGAACTTCTGGGGATCGCGAAGAAATTCGACGATTTCCTGCAGGTCTTCCTTGGCCTCGTCGACGCCCGCCACCTCTTCAAAGGTGATGCGTCCGTGGGCCTCGGTCAAAAGCTTCGCCTTGGATTTGCCAAAGCCCATGGCCTTGCCGCCCGCCCCCTGCATCTGCCGGGACAGGAAAATCCAGACGCCGAGGAAGGCGATCAAGGGCAGGCCGTTGATCAGCAGCGTCACCAGCCAGGAATTGCCATCGGACGGCGGACGCGCAGTGATCGCGACGTTCTTCTTGTAGAGCGTCTGCACCAGCGTCGGATCGTTCGGCGCATAGGTCGAGAAAGCGCGGTTGTCGTTGAAGTGCCCTGAGACTTCATTGCCCGCGATCGTCACCTCCCGCACCCGGCCCTGATCGACCTCGGTGAGAAGCTGGCTGAAGCTGATCTCGGTCGTCTGGGTGCGCTGTCCAGGGTTCTGGAACAGCATGACGAGGGCCACCACCAGCAGGAAAATGATGACCCAGAGGGCGAAATTCCGGAAATTCGGATTCATATTCGATCCTTGTGCAGTCCCTGCGGGGCTTCGAACGCGCCCACGCTGGCCGCTCCTTCCAATTTAGGCGTCCGGGCAAGGCTTGCCAAGGGAAGCAACCATCTTTCCCGCAGCCTGCTTCATGAAGTCACGGGAATGTCAGGAAATACTACTTTTGCGCGGCGGTGCCCGGGTCACGACCAGCCGCCCGGCGCCGGTCACGCGCACGAAAGCGCCCCCCAGCGTTCCGGCGAAGTCCCGCTCGCCAGCGATGGCTGCGCTCACACCAGCGCCAAGCCTCTCAAGCCTGTCGAGCCGGGGGGCGCCTTCGCCAATCCTCGAAATCTCGACCTCAAGCAGGCGCAGCAGGATTTCCAGGGAAACGGCCCGCAGAGGCGCAGCGGCGCATTCGAACCGGTCGTCGCTGACCACGGAATCAAGGCGCGCCCGCAGATCAGCAAGGCTTGCGCGCAGGGCCTCATCAACGCGGGCGGCGCGGCGCCCCAGACGCAGCAACTCAGCTGTCCCAAGCCCTTCCCCTTCGAGCAGGGCGAGAACCCGCTTGAGATCGGTGCGGGCGAAACGGGGATCGCGATTTGAGGGATCTAGGAAAAAGGGCTGTCCGACCGCCTCACAAAAAGCGATGAGATCAGCCTTTGAGAGGTCAAGAAGCGGCCGCACGAGGCGATAGCCGCCGCGCTGCGAAACCTTCGCCATGGCCGCGAGGCCAGCGATTCCGCTGCCCCTCAACAGTCGGAACAAGATGGTCTCTGCCTGATCGCCCGCGTGGTGGCCGGTCAGAAGGACGTCTGCGCCAATTTCCCGGGCGAGGCCCTCTAGCAAACGGTAACGGGCGGCTCGGGCCAGCTCCTGCAGCTTCGTCTTCGGCCTCTCACCGGTCCAGGTGAGGATGTGGTGCGGGATATTCAGCGCGCCCGCCCAAACCGCGACCTGCTGCGCTTCGGCGAGCGAGCCGGGGCGCAAGTCATGATCCACTGTCGCGGCGTGAATCTCAGGCCCGCCCGCGTCCCGCCAGCCCGCGGCGAGATGCAGCAGGGCCATGGAGTCGGGACCGCCGGAAACCGCCACGAGAACGCGCGCGGGCGCGCCTGCGCAGGCTAAAAGCTCGGAAGGGGCCGGAATGGCGCCCCCGCTCAAAAGCGCGTCCTCAACACTGGGCGCGCTTGCTCTCGCGCTCGGCGCTCGCGCGCACGGCGGAGGACGCCGCGGGATATTTGCGGCCAACCTCGCCGAAAGCTGCGCAGGCCTGCTCCTTGGCGCCGAGCTTTTCAAGCGAAAGCCCAAGCCTCACAAGGGCTTCCGGCGCGCGCACAGCACGTGGGAAGTCCGTCGTGATCTTCAAATATTGCTCGGCGGCGTCCCGGGCGCGGGCGCGGCGGAAATAGGTTTCGCCAAGCATGAAGGTCGCCTCGGGGGTCAGCCGGTCCTTGGGATGCTGGTCGAGGTAGCTGCGGAAGCGCTGCTCGGCGACTTCATATTGGCCATCCCGCAAGGCGGCGGTTCCGGCGTCGTAATCATTGGCGGGCGCGGGAAGCGAGGCGTTCTGGGTGACGGGTTCGGGCGCGCGCGGCGCCGCCTGCCCCTGAAGGCTGGCCGTCGCAGTCGGATCGACCCCGGCAGGTTTAC
>CANGOK010000172.1 GCA_947455285.1 Beijerinckiaceae bacterium
AAACCGGTGATCGTCATCAAGGCGGGGCGCCATCCGCGCGCAGCCAAGGCCGCCGCCACCCACACCGGCGCCATGGCGGGATCGGATGCGGTCTATGACGCCGCCTTCCGCCGCGCAGGCCTGCTGCGGGTGCGCGACATCAACGAACTGTTCGAAGCCGCCGAAGCCCTGGGGCGCATGCGCCCCTTCCCCGGCGACCGGCTGGCGATATTGACCAATGGCGGCGGTGTAGGCGTGCTGGCGGTCGATGACCTCATCGACCTCGGGGGCAAGCTGGCCGATCTTTCAGCCCCGACGCGCGAGGCGCTGGAGGCGGTGCTGCCAGCCACCTGGTCGCGCGCCAATCCCATCGACATCGTTGGCGACGCAGACCCTGCCCGTTTCAGCGCCGCGCTCGCGCCCCTCCTCGCCGACCCGATGAATGACGCCGTCATGGTGATGCATTGCCCCACGGCCCTGTCTGATGGCGTAGCTGTGGCGCAGGCCGTGGCGAAAACCGTCGAGCAGGCGCCGACCCTGCGCGCCAAACCCGTCTTCGCGGTCTGGCTGGGCGCCACGAGCGAAAGCGACGAGGTTTTCGCTAAGGCGCGCATTCCTCATTACCGGACAGGCGCCATGCGTGGGTTCATGCATCTTGTCGGCTGGGGTCGAAACCGCGAAGCGCTGATGGCGACGCCGCCAAATCTGCCAGAGGGCTTCAGCCCGGATGTGGGCCAAGCGCGGGCGATCATAAACGGGGCGCTGGCGCGTGGCGATGCCTGGCTAGATCCGCTCGACGCCACTGCGCTATTTGAAGCCTACGCCATCCCAATCGCCCAAACCATTCTCGCACGAACGCCCGATGACGCGGCGCAGGTCGCGGGTCCCCTGCTCGCCCAGCACGGGCGCTGCGTGATCAAGATCCATTCCCGCGACATCCAGCATAAATCGGATGTGGGCGGGGTCGTTCTCGACCTTGAGAGCGCGCAGGCCGTGCGCGCGGCGGCGGCGGCCATGCTGAGCCATGTGGCGGCTCTCGCTCCACATGCGCGCATCGAAGGCGTCACCGTCCACCCCATGATCCAGCGGCCGCAGGGGCGCGAGTTGATCGCAGGCCTTGCAGAAGACCCGACCTTCGGCCCGGTGGTCTTGTTCGGGCGTGGCGGCAAGGCGGTGGAGGTGTTGAGGGACCGGGCTCTAGCTTTGCCGCCGCTTGATCTGGGCCTCGCGCTCGACCTCGTCAGCAGAACGCAGGTGGCGCGCCTGCTGCAGGAATATCGCGACGTCCCCGCCGCCGATCTTGATGAGGTGGCGCTGACATTGGTGAAGCTCGCGCAAATGTCGGCCGACCTTCCCGAAATTCGCGAACTCGACATCAATCCCTTGCTCGCCGACGCCGAAGGCGTGATCGCCATGGATGCGCGCGTGCGCCTCGCCCCCGTCGAGGGAAGGCGCGGACCGGTCAACCCGCGCTTCGCTGTCGCGCCCTATCCCAAGCAATGGGAGCGTTGGCTGACCGGTCGCGACGGGCGGCGCGTGTTCGTGCGGCCAGTGCGGCCCGAAGACGAGGAGATGTATCGGACATTCTTCCAGCAGGTATCGCCGGAAGATCTGCGGCTGCGCTTCTTCGCCCCGGTGAAGCACTTCAGCCACGCCTTCATCGCGCGCCTCACCCAGATCGACTATGCGCGCGCGCTTGAGCTCTGCGCGATGCTGGAGAGTGGGGAGATGCTAGGCGCCGTACGCCTGATGCTCGACGCGGACCGTAAAAGCGGAGAATTCGCCATCCTGCTGCGCTCAGACCAGAAGGGACGCGGGCTTGGCTGGGCTCTGATGAAGATGATCATCGACTATGGCGAGCGCGAGGGGCTCGGTCATATCGAGGGACAGGTCCTCACTGAGAACACCACGATGCTCACCATGTGCCGGCAGCTGGGCTTTCAGGTGATCGACGAACCCGATGATCCCGGCGCCAAACAGGTGCGGCTCAGTTTGCCGGCCCCTAAATCGGAAAAAGCCTCCTGAAACGAAAGGAGGCCGCTCGTTTGCACAAGCGGCCCCAAGTCAAGGGAGGAAACGCCCTAAGAAGGGCATACACAGAATGTGCTTTTTGGCGCCGCAGCACAAACGCTGGTTAGGAATGGCAGCCATGCATGAAAAGAATGGCTAGATCCTGCGTCCCTGAACCAGACAAGAAAAAAGGCCGCCAGCGTCGCCGCTGCGGCCTAGTCTTCGGGAGGAAATCGCTCAAGGAAGAGCGTAGTCACAATTTAAATTTTGCGGCGCACAAGCACAACCCGTACTTTCGGCGCATCAGCCATGCGCCAAGGGGATAGCTGGAAGCGCCCTGCCCTCAGTACTGATTGATGTCGGGGACCGCCTTGGCCTGCCGCTTGATGAGCCAGCGGGTCGGCAGAAAGAGCGCGACCCCGATCAGCAGGAAGATCGCGACCTCGGAGATGAGCGAGCTATTCAAATCGAACAGATAGACCGAGCCCGCCATGATGAAAGCTGCGACGGCGAAGGAGATGATGAAGCCCGGTAAGAGCAGCATCTCGGCGATGATCAAGACCAGCCCCGCCGTCAGCCAGCTCGCCACATGATATTGCTCGAAGAACTGTTCGAGACCAGTCATTTCTTGAGCCCTTCGAAGAGCACGCTCAGGCCGCCCAGAGCACGGGTGATGTCGGTAGGCACCACCACCAATTTGGCGTTGGGAGATTTGCCGAGTTCGGCGATGCTGATCACCTGCTGCTTCATAATTTCGAAATCGATGGCCGCCTGTCCGTTCGCCTTGATCGCTCCGCCAACTGTCGCGGTTGCAAAAGCGTCGGCCTCGGCAAGAATGCGGCGCGCCTCGGCCTGCTTCTGGGCCGTGTAGAGCTCGCCATCCGCCTTTAGTTGCTGAGCCTGACGCTCGCCTTCGGCTTTCGTCACCCAGGCGCGGCGTTCGCGCTCTGCGTTCAACTGCTGCTGCATGGCGTTGCGCGTCGCCTCGTCGACGCTTACGTCGAGCACCTCGGTTCTGGTGATCTCGATGCCCCATACCGCGCAGGCTTCCGACAGGCTATCCATGATGCGCTCATTGATGAATTCGCGCTTGGACTGCACCTCGTCAAACTCCATCTGACCACCAGTGGAGCGCACGATGCTGGTGACGGTGGTCTTCACCGCCTGATTGACGTCCGTGATGCGATAGACTGACTTCGCCGGATCAATGATGCGATAGAAGACTGCGGTCGTCAGTTGAATTTCGACATTGTCCTTGGTGATGACATTGATCTGCTGAGGCTCAATCTGCCGCTCCAGAATGATCACCCGGTGACGCACTGAGCTGACGACCGGCATGATGAAGTTCAGGCCGGCGTTGAGGGTGCGAACATATTTGCCAAACTGCTCGACGATATGGGCTTCGGACTGCGGCACAACCCGGATCGCTTTCATGGCGAAGATCAAAAGCAGGATGATCGTCGCGAGAAGCACGATATTAGAAACAGCCATGTCCATCCCGTCCGCAAGAGACCTTCTTGCCGGATGATAACTGAAGTTACAGCCATCTGAAAGTAGGGGACATAGACCAGCGGAGCTTGGGCCAGTGGAGCTTGGCCCGGGACCTATTTATCTTCGTTTTCGTACTGATCAACCCGGCTGAGGTCTTCGTCGTCCGTCTCTTTGGGCGCCTTCGCCTTTTCCGCGCTTGGCTTGGGCTGCGTCATGGAAGGGGGATCGCTGGCCGGGAAGCTTTCTTCCAGCGCCTCCTCCAGCCGATCGTCTTCCTCTTTGATGAGGTCGGATTTCTTCTTGAGCTGCGACATGGCGGGATACTCCCTATCGCAACATAACGCCGTCGATAGAGACCTTGTTCCAGCGCAGGCCGCGTTCAGTCGCGCACAATGATGATGTGCAGCCGCCGCGGCCCGTGGGCGCCAAGCACGATCTGCTGTTCAATATCGCCAGAGCGCGAGGGACCAGTGATGAGATTGACTGTGCGAGGCGCAACACCCTTGCCGTAGCGGGCGCGCAGACGATCCCAGAGACTTTCCGCATCGCCGCAAAGATCAGCTTCCCGCAGCACGACGATATGATTGTCTGGCAGGAAATTCAGCGTCGTCGGATTGTCTGCCCCCGAGACCATCGCAAGCGTGCCGGTCTCGGCTACGGCGCCGAAGGCGTGGCTGAGGCCATTGAGATCATCGCCCGCTGAAGGCCCATGCGTGACGCTGATCGACGTGGCGCTCCAGTCGAGCCCGGCCAAGCGCGGATCAACTCCCGTGCGCAGGCTCGCGGGCAAATTATGTTCTCGCAGATAGCGCGCAACCTCGGCCACAATGTCCTGCGCCTGCGAAACTTCCGCCACGCTCGCGGCGACGCGTTCAGCCTCTACGCGAAACAAGTCCACCAGCGCGGAGCGGCTCACTTGTCCACGCATGGGCGTGACGCCACGCGGCGCAGAGCGCAACCGCTCCTCCACGGCCGCAATGCGCGGCGCCTCGCGCCCGGTGACGCCGAGCGAGCGGCGGATATTGGAGAGGATGTCGTCGCGCGCGCTCATCTTGTTCTGCCTCCACGCTCGCGCCACTGCGCCTGAAAGGTCCTACCCTGTGGAGCGGGCAAGTCGCGATGATCGGTCCAGCCCGATGCAAGCGGCAAGCTGGCGAAACGTCCCTTCTTCCGCCCAAAGAAATTCAACACCGGCATGGCGACGCCAGTCGCCAGTTTGTAAAGAGCGGGTCTGCGCGCGAAGAAGGCCCACACGCCCAGGCCATAACGATAGGTCGCGGGCGCAAGGTGGCGCTCATATTCGCGCTCTCGCCAGTGGCGCATGAGTTTTGGCAAGGGAATGCGCACCGGGCAAACGCTTTCGCAACGACCACAGAATGTAGAGGCGTTGGGCAGATGCCCCGCCTTGTCGACGCCAAGCAGCGAAGGCGAGAGAACCGCGCCCATGGGGCCGGGATAGACCCAGCCATAAGCGTGACCGCCCACGGCGTGATAGACGGGACAATGGTTCATGCAGGCGCCGCAACGAATGCAGCGGAGCATCTCTTCGAACTCCGTGCCGAGCATTGCGCTGCGGCCATTATCAACGAGAACGACATGATAGGCCTGCGGCCCATCGACATCGTCAGGTCGGCGCGGACCGGTCGAAAGCGTGGTGTAGACCGACATGTCCTGCCCTGTGGCGGAGCGGCCCAGCACACGCAGGATCTGCGCAGCGTCTTCAAGCGTCGGCACGATCTTTTCGATGGAGGCGATGACGATATGCACACGCGGCAAGGTCTGCGTGAGATCGCCATTGCCTTCGTTAGTCACGATGATGGATGTGCCGGTTTCCGCAACGAGAAAATTCGCGCCGGTGATGCCGACATCGGCTTCCAAAAATCGCTTGCGCAAAACCATGCGCGCTTCGCCCAGCAACGCTTCGGCCTGCGTCAGATCACGATCCTTCGGAAGATGCGTGTGCAGACGACGGAAGTCGCTCTCCACCTGTTCCTTGGTCAGATGCACGGCGGGCGCGATGATATGGGAGGGCGCCTCATGGCGAAGCTGGATGATATATTCGCCAAGATCCGTTTCAATCGCCTCCATGCCCGCCGCTTCGATAGCGGCGTTGAGGCCGATCTCCTCGGAGACCATGGACTTGCCCTTGGTCACCGTGCGCGCGCCTTGCGCCTTGCAGATCTCGACGATCGTCGCGCAGGCCTCCTGCGCGTCGCGAGCGAAATGCACCTGGCCTCCAGCCTCGCGCACCTTCGTCTCATAGCGTTCGAGATAAAGATCGAGATGGGCGAGCACATGGTTCTTGATGTCGCGCGCGCTATCGCGCAGGGCCTCAAACTCGGGCAGTCGATCAGCCGCCTGCGCGCGCTTATCGATGAAGCCGGCGCGCACATTGCCGAGGGCTTGCTGCAACTGCTTGTCAGCCAGCGCATCATGCGCGTTCTGCTTGAAGGCGGGAGAGGTCATTCGCAGGCTCATCGCGACACCAGCAGCTTGAGACCGAAGATCATGAGGACCGAGCCGGAGATGCGGTCGATCCAATGGGACGCGCTTTCATAGGCGCGTCGCACGGGTTTGGTGGAGACGAACAGCACCAGCGCCGCGTTCCATGAAAACCCGATGCCGGGCATGAGAAAGATCGCGACGATCTGCCATTCGAAGGGCAGATCATAGGCGCCTGTCGCTGCGAAGACGCCAGCGAAATAGGCGATGGCCTTGGCGTTACCGAGGTTCGTCAGAAAGCCCATCAGAAATAGCCTTGTCCGACTTTGCTCGGGCGCTGCGCGCCCATCTCCGCTACGCCCCGTTAAGGAGGCGCGGATCATGCGCAGGCCAAGATAGATGAGATAAGCGCCGCAAGCGACGCGCAAGCCAAGTTCGATCATCGGCGCAGCGCGCATCAATTCGCCCATGCCCATGAGACCCATCGAGGCCCACAGACAGCCAGCAGGCCAGAAGCCCGCGGCGACGGTCAGCCCTTCGCTGCGGCTGCGCGCGGCAGTGGCCAGCACCAAGGCCTGATTTGGCCCCGGCGACATCACCGCAAGAATATGCGCAGTCGCTAGCAGGGCCATGATGTGCAGTTCCTGGCTCACGCATCGCCCTCTTTGGGCGCACCGATGGGCGGCTCATGGGTGAAGCCTGCGAGCACCTCGGCCACATGGCGCACCTCCATCTCGCGGCCCGCTCTAGAGAGCTTGCCCGCCATGTTCATGAGGCAGCCAAGATCGCCAGCCAGCAATACGGGCGCGCCGCTGTTGCAAACATTCTCGATCTTCTTGCTCACGATGGCGTCGGAGATCTCGCCATATTTCACCGCGAATGTGCCGCCAAAACCGCAGCACACATCGCATTCCTTCATCTCGGTCAACTCAAGCCCCTCGATGCTTTTGAGGAGCTTGCGCGGTTGGCTCGCGACGCCCATTTCGCGAAGGCCCGAGCAACTGTCGTGATAGGTGACCTCGCGCGGGAAATCGGCGCTGACTTTCGTCACACCCAGAACATCCGTGAGGAAACTCACGAGTTCATGGCATTTGCCTGCGAAGGTTTGTGCGCGCTGCGCGAGGTTG
This sequence comes from Beijerinckiaceae bacterium, assembly GCA_947455285.1. GTDB lineage: Bacteria > Pseudomonadota > Alphaproteobacteria > Rhizobiales > Beijerinckiaceae > Terripilifer. The sequence continues at coordinate 7,050 of CANGOK010000172.1, forward strand.
GGATCGTCAGCGAATAGTTCGGGATAATGCTTCGCCATCATGCCGCCGCAGGAGCCCGATGGCGCGACGATGTAATCGCAACCTGCGAAAGCATCCATGACCTGCAAGGCGAGCGCGCGGGCGTCGGCCCGATCGCCCGAATTGAACGCGGGCTGGCCGCAGCAGGTCTGCGCGGGCCCGATGATTTC
>CANGOK010000173.1 GCA_947455285.1 Beijerinckiaceae bacterium
AGGGTCGCAAGGTGTTCGTCGTCGGCGCGAAGGGTCATGACAGAATTCCAGCGGAGTGAAAAAGATCACGCGCAGAATAAGGCATAGACCCGCCGGATCAAACCCCTCGCAGCTCAGGTTTCCGCAAGAGCCTCAAGCCGCGCCGGATCGAGCAGTCGGACCCCGTCGGGAACGATCACAATCACTTTATCGCGGGCCAGCTTGGTCATCATGCGGCTGACGGTCTCGACCGTAAGGCCCAGAAAATCACCGATATCCTGACGACTCATGGGCAGCGGCGCGCGGACGGTCGAACCGTCGATTCGCGCCCAGCGCTTGCGAAGGCCAAGCAGGAAGGAGGCGACCTTCTCCTCAGCCGTGCGACGCCCCAGGATCACCATCTGGTCCTGAGCGAGGCTGAGTTCGTGGCTGGCCATGCTGTGCAGGCGGCGAAGGAGATGCGGTTTGGCGTCGAGCAGGGCCGAAAAATCCTTGCGCGGAAACTGGCAGGTCGCCGTGACGCTCAGGGCTTCGGCCGAGAAACCGTTGCGCTCGCTCATGGACAGGCCGAGGAAATCGCCCGGAAGCGCAAAGCCGACGATCTGCCGGCGCCCGTCAGGCAGAAGCTTCACAAGACGGACTGAACCCGAGGTGATGTTGTAGACGGCGTCCAAAAGATCGCCCTGAGCGAAGAGGGTCTCATGCTTGGCGAAGGAGATATGACGCGTAATCTTGTCCAGCGCCTGCACCTCGTCCCCTTCGAGGGCGGAGCAGATGCTGAGCGCACGAACCTTGCAATGGGAGCATTCGCTGCTGGGATTCCCATTGGGGCAGATCGTCAGGGGGGCGTCGGAGCCCTGGACATCTAGCATGTAGCGCCTTTGAATTATGCTGCTTCGCTTGTTCGAAGATTTTATCGCCTTTGAGCCGAACCAACCACCCTTATTGATCTCCGTCAATGCAAAGACTGCGGATTTCCGCTCCTCGGATAAGCAGATACCGGCGAAGCTCTTTCACACGACGGTTGAACGGGCTATGAAGTCGGCCAGTTCCTTGCAGCCTTTCCCTGCGCCATCGGATGGCCCCATGTCCGCCGCCAACGGGTTGACCCCCGAGCAGAACCGTCCCTGCGACAAAATCGCCTTCCTCTCCTCCGGCACCCCCGAGGCGGACCAGGCGCTCGCACGGCTGCGGGCGGCCTATGGAGACGTTGCGCCCGAAGACGCCGATGTGGTCGTGGCGCTGGGCGGCGATGGGTTGATGCTCCAGACGCTGCACCGGTTCATGGGGGCCTATAAGCCCATCTACGGGATGAACCGGGGCTCGGTCGGCTTCCTGATGAACGAATATCACGAGGAAGGCCTACGCGAGCGCATCATGGCCGCCCGCGCCTCCATCATCCACCCGCTCATCATGCGCGCCACCACGGTCGACGGCCACGTCGAAGTGGCCCGCGCCATCAATGAAGTCTCGCTGCTGCGCCAGTCCTATCAGGCCGCGAAGATGCGCATCTCGGTTGACGATGTCGAGCGGCTGGGCGAGCTGGTGGCGGATGGCATTCTGGTTTCCACCCCCGCCGGATCGACCGCTTACAACCTCTCGGCCAATGGCCCGATCTTGCCCCTCGACGCGCCGCTGATGGCGGTGACGCCCATTTCAGCCTTCCGCCCAAGGCGCTGGCGCGGTGCGCTGTTGCCTGACAAGGCCAAGGTCACGATCGAGATTTTGGAAGGCGACAAGCGGCCCGTCGCCGCGGTGGCGGACCATTTCGAAACCCGCGACGTGACGCGGGTGGAAATCGCCATGGACCATGGCGCGGGCCTCGTGCTGCTGCACGATCCCGGCCATTCCCTAGATGAGCGCATCTTGCGCGAGCAGTTCGGCCCCTGAGGCTGGTCAGCGCCTCAAGGCAACAGCACCACAGGCCCGGCATGTTGGGCGGCTTCCGCATCGCGGTGCGCCTTGATGGCGTCCTCTAGGGCGTAAGTGCGTGTGGCGGCGGTCTTCAGCACGCCTGAGCCAACAAGCCCGAACAACTCCACGCAAAGCGACTTGAAGCGCGCGGGATCGCCAAGGAAATGGCTCACGCCCGGCCGCCACATGGAGAGCGTGCCCTTCAGCGACAGCAGCATGATGTCGACCGGGGGCACATGGCCAGAGGCGTTGCCGTAATTGACGAGCGTGCCGAACGGCGCGGTGCAGTCCATTGAGGGGATGAAAGTGTCCTTGCCGACGCCATCGAGCACAGCGCGCACGCCGGCCGGAATGATCGCCTTCACCGCCTGCACGAAATCGGTCTCGCGATAAAGCACCGCATGATCGAGCCCATGTTCGCGCGCGATCTGCGCCTTCGCCTCATTGCCGACGGTGCCGATCACGGTCGCGCCATAGTGCTTGCACCACTGAGTCAGCAATAGGCCGACACCCGAAGCGGCCGCGTGAATAAGCACGGTATCGCCAGCTTCGGGGCGATAGATGCGATTGATGATGTTGGAAGCCGTGAGGCCCTTGAGCATCACGGACGCGGCCTGAAGATCCGAGACATTATCAGGCAGCTTCACCAGACGCTCGGCAGGCACATTGCGCTGCTGGGCATAGGCGCCCGTCTTGGCGAAGAAGTTGGAGCCGACGCCCACATAGCCGACGCGTTCGCCGACACGCACATCGGTGACGCCCTCGCCGACGCTCTCAACGACGCCCGCAGCTTCATTGCCGAGAATGATCGGCATGGGCAGCGGATCCTTCTGATAGAAGCCGCCGCGCCGCACATTGATGTCGGAGAAATTCAGCGCAATCGCAGTATGGCGCACCCGCGCTTCGCCGGGGCCCGGAGGCGCGAGCTCGATGTCCTCCCAGGACATGACGTCCGGTCCGCCGTGGGAATGAATGCGGATGCCCTTCACGATGGTCACGCGTTTCTCTCCTATTCCGGACGCAGGTTGGCCTTCTTCACCACGGCCGTCCACCGCTCCGTCTCACGCTCGATATGCGCAGCAGACTCCTGCACATTCAAGCCCCATGGCACGACGCCGATCTTGTTGAGGCGTTCCTTCACATCCGGCGACATGATGATCTCGCGCATGGCAGCGGCCAGCTTCTCGCGAATGTCGAGCGGCGTGCCCGGGGGCGCGGTGAAGGTGGTGAAGGTGTCGGAAAGCATCTCCGGCATGCCCACCGAAGCGATCGTCGGCAAATCCGGCATGACCGGCGGCGCCTCCTTCGTCAGGGTCGCGAGGATGCGCAGGAGATTGCCCTGAGCAAGCGGCAGCACCGTTCCGATGTCTGCGAACATGAAATCGACATGGCCTGCGGCGACGTCGTTCAGAGCAGGCGCCGCGCCGCCGAAAGGCACGTGGGCCTGTTTCGACTGGGTGAGCTCTTCGAACAAGGCGCCGGTCAGGTGTCCGGTCGTGCCATTGCCCTGAGATGCGTAGGTCAGCTTGCCGGGATTGGCCTTGGCGAAGGCGATGAATTCCTGCGCCGTCTTGAAGCGCGAGTTGGCGCCCACGACAAGCACATTGGGAATATACGACGTGATCGCCACAGGCTCGATCTTCTTGGGATCGAAACGCAGCTCCTTGAACAGGACCGAATTCACGGTGATCGAAGCGGGCGGCGACACCAGCAGCGTGTAGCCGTCGGGCGCAGACTTGTAGACGACTTCAGTCGCAAGATTGTTGCCTGCGCCGACCCTGTTCTCGACGATGACATTCTGGCCCCACTTGGCCTGCAGCCGTTCGGCCACGATGCGCGCGATGAGGTCGTTGCCGCCGCCAGCCGCCGCCGAACAGATGATCTTGATTTGCGCCTTGGGATAATCCGCAGCCGTTTGGGCGAAGGCGGGCGCCGCGGCGCTGGCCGCAAGCCCTGCGATCACATCGCGACGCGACAGATGGCGGAACTGATTCATCGACTGTTTCCCCTCAACCTTATTATCGGGGAAACCTACAGCCTCCGCGCTGTATCCGCAAAGGGTGAGACTTCAGAAATCCCTGCGCAGGCCAAACATCGCCTTGTTGCGCCTTGCGTCGACGAACAGATTATTGCCTTCCCCAGCCTCGCCCACAAAGACGCCGGCTCCGGGTCTATGGCGGATGGTGGGCGAGCCCTCGATGGGCAGGCTGAGCTCCCTGCCCCGCGAATCGGTGGTCACGACCGGGCGAGGCGTCGGCACGGCAGGCGGCACATAATCGCCCGCCTGAATCTCATCCTCCGGACGGCAGACATCGCAGGGCTCATCCGCGAGAGCGGGAGCCGCGAGAAGTAAGGCGAAGAGAATCGCAAAGCGCATAAGCCCAAGCTGACGGTTCAGTTGGGCGGAAATGGGGCAGGCTCAACGCCCCAAAGACGCCGCAGCTTCTTTCGCAAAGCTGAGGTCGAGCGCGTCCTTGAAGGCGATCTTGCCCTCCAGCAGCCCCTCCGCCCGGAAGACTTCGAAATCCTCTTCAAGGCTCGCGACATTCAGCGCGCCGTCGGAATCATTGGCGGAGAGCCGCAGGTTGCGGAGGAGATCGCGGTCCTTGACCTGGGTGTTCGCGGTGATGAGCGAGATGAACTCCTCCGCATCAGGCCCAGTCAGCCGCGCATCCACGATGGAAGCGTTCTGCGCGCGCACACCGCGCAGATAGGCGCGCATGAAGCGAAGGGCGATGTCGCGGCGTTGGGTGCGAAAGCGATCCGAATAGATGATCACCGAGATCTGGTGGCCCGGATAGATCTGGTCGTCAGACATGAAAGGCGCGGCGTAGCCCTGCCGCACCGCCTCGCTGGCGAAGGGTTCGGTGGGCAGGGCCGCGTCTATCGCGCCGTTCTGCAAGGCGACGATCTGCTGGGGAAAGCCGAGATAGACGCGCTCGATATCGTTGGGACCGAGACCAGCCAGTTTGTAGAGCCGATTCAGCGTGCCCATGGCTGAACTGCCGGGCGCGGCGCTGGCGAATTTGAGGCCCTTGAAGTCGGCGAGCGTCTTGATGCGACCGCTCTCGATCAGCGCCTTGCGCACCAGCAGGGTCTGCCCCGGTCGACCTGCGGGAGTGGAGGATTTATCCCCCACGATCCGCACCCCGATATTGCGGGCGATAGAGTTATAGAGCGCAGCCGAAGGGCCGCCCGCCGCCACATCAAGATCGCCCGACGCCAGAGGCGCGATCATCCGCGCGGCGGAATCGAAATTGACGAAATTCACGGTCAGTTTCTCGTCCGTGAAATAGCCGCGCGATTGGGCGATGAAGAAGGGCAGATCCGTGATCGAAAAAGTCGTGCCCACCTGCACCGCATCAGCCGCACGAAGCGGCGCCGCTACGCAAACCAGCCACGCCATCGCAAGGGCGAGCGCGCGCATAGTATCCTCCCCAAACCGTTGTTGTGGCGAAGAGTAGCACCCCAGCGGGCGGTGACAAGCGCCGCCTACGGGTCTAACCTGCACGCAAATGACCGTATCATCCCGGAGGAAACCATGATTCAGGCGCAGCGCCTCGGCCACGCGACCATCGAGACTCAGGACTTTCAGAAGAGTCTCGACTATTTCGTCGACTTCAACGGCTTCGTGGTCGTGGCGCAGGAAAAGGGCCGCGCCTGGCTCGCCTCCAAGATCGGCCAGTTGAACATCGTTCTGGTGGCCTCGGCGGACCGCTCCGACTGCACGCGCATCTCATTCGAGGTGGCGCCGGACAGCGACTTTGCGGAGATGCAGAAGTTTCTGAAGAGCGAAGGCATAGCCAGCGAAATCCGGAACGATCCCTTCCCCGGCACGCCGAAGGCGCTGGTGTTCACTGATCCCAAGGGCACGCAGATCGAGCTTTATTCGAGCTGGTCGTTTCTGGCGCCGAACCAGAATGTGGCGGGCGTCGGGCCGCTGAAGGTGGGCCATATCGCCTTCTTCACGCCTGAGGTTAAGGGCCTGTGCGATTTCTATAAAAAAATTCTGGGCTTCCGCGAATCCGATTGGCTCGGCGATTTCTTCGTCTTCATGCGCTGCAACTCCGATCACCATACGATCAACTTCTTCCGCGGCGAGCGTCCGAAGCTCCACCACATCGCCTTCGAACTGAAGGATTCGGCGCATCTGATGGAAAGCTGCGAGCGGCTGGCGCAGGTGCGCATTCCCTTGGGCTGGGGCCCGATGCGCCACGGCCCGGGGCACAACCTCGCCACGTACCACCGCAATCCCGACGATCATGTCGTCGAATATTATTGCGAGCTCGACCAGATGAAGAACGAGGCGCTGGGCTATTTCGAACCCCGCCCCTGGCACATCGACCGCCCGCAGCGCCCGAAGGTCTGGGAGCCCGGCACATGGGGCTCAGGCTGGGGCCTGCCGCCGGCGGCTTCGCATTTGCGGAAGTAAATTCAAGCTTCAGGCGGGGTCGCCTCACACACCAGCGGCCCCCGCCATTTCCCATAACGCCATGGCGTCAGCGGCCCCGCCCCCTTGTGCAAATGCTCCGGGACGGGATCGTAGCCCGATGTGCCCCACGGCTGGCAGCGGCACAGGCGCGCCGTTCCCATCCACCCGCCAGCCCACAGGCCATGACGCTGGATGGCCTCGTCCATATAGGACGAGCAGGACGGCAAGTGGCGGCACCAGCGTCCGATCACCGCCGAAAGGGTGAGCTGATAGAAGCGCAGCAGCAGATGCGCGCCATAACGCGCGCCGCGTGAAATGGGACTGACCATGCGCGCAATATGGGGGCGAGGGCCCGGGTTTGCCTAGGAAAATCGGCGCTGCCCCCGCGTTGCCCTGAGGAAGCCTCGCGGTTATAGAGGGCGCTCATTCGCTTACGCCGACTCGTATCGGCGACTGAGCCCAAGGAGCCCAGATGATTTCCGTGACTTTCCCCGATGGCGCGCAGCGCCAGTTCGACCCCGGCGTTTCCGGCTTCGAAATCGCCAAATCGATCTCGCCATCACTCGCCAAGCGCACCGTCGCCATGGCCCTCGACGGACTGGTGGTCGATCTCGCAGATCCCATCACCCGCGACGCCAAGATCGAATTCGTCGGCCGCGATGATCCACGCGCGCTCGAACTTATCCGCCACGATTGCGCTCACGTGCTGGCCGAAGCGGTGCAGGCGCTCTTTCCGGGCACTCAGGTCACCATCGGCCCGGTGATCGAAAACGGCTTTTATTACGACTTCTACCGCGAGACGCCTTTCACGCCCGACGACTTTGAGGCGATTGAAAAGAAGATGCGCGAGCTGATCGCCCGCGATGCTCCTTTCACCAAGGAA
>CANGOK010000174.1 GCA_947455285.1 Beijerinckiaceae bacterium
TGCCAGACGATATTTCAGCCCGCACGCCAGCGGCGACGGGAACCCTTGGTCTCGACTTCGGCACCACCAATTCCGTGGCGGCGCAATTGCGTTCCGATGGATCCATCGAAACGGCCCGCTTCACCCACGCAGGCGAGACCGAAACAACCTGCCGCTCCGCGATCAGCTTCTTCAACACGGGCGGGACCACAATGGCCGAGGTCGGCCCCTGGGCGGTCGACCGCTATCTCGCCGACCCCATGGATTGCCGTTTCCTGCAATCCTTCAAGACCTTCGCCGCAAGCCCCTCGTTCAAGTCGACCGCGATCCATGGACGGGCCTGGCGCTACGAAGACCTGATGGCGGCCTTCGTCGGCAAGATGCTCGCGCAATCCGAGCCGCCGCTCGCCGCAACACGCAGGCTCGTGATCGGACGACCCGTCGCCTATGCGGGCCATGCGCCTGACGCCGCCCTCGCCCAGACCCGCTATCTCGCGGCGCTCGCCAAATGCGGCGTCGAGGATGTGCATTTCGTCTATGAGCCCGTGGCGGCGGCTTTCTATTTCGCCCAGCGGCTGGAGAAGGACGCCACCGTTCTCGTCGCCGACTTTGGCGGCGGCACCAGCGACTTTTCCATCGTGCGATTTTCCATCGGCAAGAATGGCCTGCGCGCCATACCCATGGCACGGACAGGCGTGGGGCTTGCGGGCGACCGGTTTGATTTCCGCATCATCGACCATGTGGTCTCGCCGCGCCTTGGTAAGAACAGCCGCTACAAGAGCTTCGACAAGATGCTCGATTTTCCGGCCCATTATTTCGCCAACTTCGCCGCTTGGCATCAGCTCGCCATCATGAAATCCGGCGCGACCCTTCGCGAGTTGCGCCAACTCGCGAAAGCCAGCGACAAGCCGGACGAGCTGGAGATGCTGATCACCATCGTCGAGGAGGATCTTGGCTATCCCCTCTACAAGGCCGTGTCCGAGACCAAGCTGGCGCTCTCGCATAACGAGCAGGCGCAACTATCCTTCAATAATTCAGGCGTGACAATCGAGGCGAGCGTGCAGCGCGAGGACTTCGAGCGCTGGATCGAACCCGATCTGCAACGCATCGATCAGGCGGTGGAGGCGGCGCTGCAAGAGGCGGGACTGGCGTCAGGCGAAATCGACAAGGTCTTCCTCACCGGCGGCACATCCTTCGTGCCTGCGGTGCGCGCGCGTTTTGCAGCGCGTTTTGGTGAGGAGCGACTTGAGACCGGCGATCAGTTGCTGTCAATCGCCTATGGCCTCGCGCTGATTGGCGCGGAGGAAGACATCACGCGCTGGACGGTGCGGGAGGAATAAAGGCGCAATGCCTGCAGCTTCTCTCCCCTTGCGGGGAGAGATTAGAGAGTGGGGGTCGTGGGGCCTTTGCAGATCAGTCGCTTTGCAAACGCCCTCACGATCAGCATGCGCAGACCCTCACCCCGTCCGCTGGCGCGGCCGACCCTCCCCACAGGGGGGAGGGTAAGTTATGCTCGCGATTTCAGCTACTTACTGCAGCCGCTTGGCGGCTTCTTCGATCAGGCTGGGATCGTAGAACTTCGCGATGTCGATCTTGTCCTTCAGGAAGCCCATCTCCTTCTGCAGGTCCATGTTGGCCTGGAAGGAGGGGACGTCGAGCTTGAGGTTGGGATCGCGATAGTAATCCTTCTTCGAATAGAGCCAGCCAGCGAATAGAGCGGGCGGGGCCTTGGCGAAGTCTGAGGCGATCTTGACCGCTTCTTCCTGATTGGCGGGATCGAGATACCAACGCGTCGCAGCCATGGCGTCGGCGAGGAAGTCCACCATCGCGGCGCGGTTCTTCTTCAGGAAGTCCTCGTGCGCGACCCAGACGCCAAGCGCGGTCGGGCCCAGCGCATCCTGCTGGGTGAAGAGCACTGTCGAATTCTTGCGCAGCTCCGCGTCGTTATGGAAGGGCGGCGCGGCGGGGATCAGGTCGACCTTCTTTTCCAGCAGCATCGCCTTCATGGCGCCGAAGCCAGCTTCAACAACGGTGTAGTCGCGCTTGTCCTCAAGGCCAGCCTTGCGCAGCATGGCGCGCATGGCGACATCGACCGCGCTGCCAGCGGCGTTGGTGGCGAGCACCTTGCCCTTGAGATCGGCGACGGTCTTGATGCCGCTGTCGGCGCGCACCATGAATTCGTTGCTGTGATGGCCCTGCGCGCCATCGGCGAATTCATTGGCGAAGATGCGCAGATCGTCCATGCCCGCGTTCTGGATCGCGAGGCCCATGGTGGTGAAGCCAAGGAGGCCAACGTCGATCTCATTCACCGCAAGCGCGGTGATCATGGGCGGTGTGCCCTGAAAGCGCACGGGCTCCAGCACATAGGTCTTGCCGAGGTTCTTGGCGACGCCAGACTTGGCGAAGAGGGTCGGCGCAATGTTCGCCGCCGGGATGATCCAGGCGATGCGGATCTTTAGGGGCTCGGCATGAGCCGCGATGCTTGATGTGAGCATGGCGGCGGCGGCGACCGCTCCCGCCAGATAATGTCCAAGACGCATATGCTTCTCCCTTTTTAATCGTTGTGCTCAGGACTCCGAAGCCGCCTGCGCGTGAATGCGCAGAAGCTCGGGAATCGTCTCGGGCCGACGACGGCCAAAGCCGCATTCGGTGGCGATCATGAAATTCTGGATATGGCGACGCGCCGTCGCAAGCCGCGCGCGCGTGCCGATGATCCCATCGGTGTGATGAACAAGGCCAAGGCAGATTTCGGCGCCCGGCTTCAGCTTCAATCCTGACAGGGGCGCAAAATAGGCGTCGTCGCTGCGGTCTCGCGGCACGGGGAAATGGACCATCTGAATGGCCCGCTTAGAGCCCGCCGCGACTCGATTGGCGAACTCCACCATGTCGCCCATGTCGATGGGCTCGACCACATGCTTATGATTGGAATCGCCGTAGCAGAAGTGCAGAAGCAGATCGACGTCGGCGGGGACGCGGTCGCAGAAGTCGATGAGGATGCGGCTGAAGCGCGCCTGCATCTCCTCCTTCGTGCCGCCGTAGTTGCTGACATCCCCGCGCTGGATGCGCGCGAATACGGCGGAGGCCACGTCGAATTGGATGGCGAGCTGATCATGGGGAATGAGCGCCGCGATGGCGTCGAGCTCGGCCATGACGGCGGCGTTGTAGAGCGGGTCCGCCGCCTCGTGCAGCTCGTCTTCAAGGAAGAGCCAGAGCACGGAATGGGCGGGCACGAGATCGACCTGAAATTTCACATGGGCGGGAATGCGCCCCTGCGCCTTCAAAGCCGCGAACTCAGACCATGACTCCTGCGCATGGCGCAGATAGCCAAGATCCGTGAATGAAAGGTCGGCCACCGTCTTGCCGGGCCGCAGCGTGTAGCGGGTGCGAGGCGTCGCGGTGGGGTGGAGGCGAAATTCCCGGCCCGAGGGCTGCAAGGCGGGATTGGAGGCGAAGACGCCCTCCATTCCGGCGACCCAATCGAGCCGCTCGCCCGTCTCCCCATCGGGCAGCCAACGCAGATGCGGCCCCACGGCGTCGCAGACGGCGCAAAAGACATCGCGCGCATTGGCCATTGGCACGCTGCCGACGAGATAGACCCCGTGAGCCATTCTTCCTCCACCTGGAGCCATTGGCTGGCGCCGCTCAGGGGAATAGATCGAACCTTCGGGGGAAATGCAATCTTGGGATGCAGTCTTGCCGACCTCGCCCCCTTCGCTCTATATTTTCAGGATGAAGTTCGTTTCCATGAGCGATGCGAAGAACTGTCTTCCTTCCTTGGCCCGCAAAGTCGAGGCCGGAGAGACCGTTGTCGTGACTCGCAATGGACATCCGGTCTGCAAACTCGTTCCTCACAAACAGCGCGGCGGAATAGATTTTGCGGCGGGGCAAGCCTATCTGGCGGCGAGAGGGATCACCAATCCCGTGCCCTAGATCGCCGATGATTTTGACGATCCGTTGCCGGAGGATTTCCTGCTCCGACCATTGCCCGGCGAATGAAGGTCCTACTGGACACCCATATCATGCTGAGCATGCTTCGGCAGGAACTTCCCCAGCGTTATCCGGCCCTTGCACGCCGCCTGTCAGATCCCGCAACGGTGAGCTTGGTGAGCGTGGTTAGCGTCTGGGAGGTCGCGATCAAGTCGCGGCTTGGCAAGCTGGAACTTGACCTGCCCTTGGAAGAGATTGCCGGGTATCTGGAAACGCTAGGGCTGGCGATCATGCCCATCGAAATGCCTCACGTAATTGCTCTCCTTGATCCGCTTCCGGCGACGAAAGACCCGTTTGATCGGTTGCTGCTCGCGAAATGTCAGGTTGAAAACCTCGTGCTGGCCACCGTTGATCGGGCGCTGTCTGCGCACACGCTTGCGCTGAAGGCCTGAGCATTTCTCACAACCGCCTTGACCTCAAGCAGCCCACATGATCGACTCGGCCCTCAGACCCTCCTGAACAACAGGAGCGGGAGGGAGCGGACTTCAGCATGAGCGGAATTGTCGTCGAGGGGCTGCGGCATCTCTACAGGCCCAAGCGCGGCTCGCCTGTTTTGGCGCTGGAGGATGTGAACCTCAGAGTCGGCGATCAGGAATTCATCGCTCTGCTTGGCCCCTCCGGCTGCGGAAAATCCACCCTGCTCTATCTCATGGGCGGCTTTTTGCCTGTTGAGAGCGGCCGCATCACCGTCGATGGCGCGCCCGTATCCGGTCCCGGCCCGGATCGGGGCATCGTCTTCCAGCATTTCGCGCTCTTCCCGTGGAAGACCGTGCTGCAAAATGTGCTTTACGGGCTTGAGCGCCAGCCCATGGCTCAGGCGGAGCGCGAAGAGCGCGCCCGGGCCTTCATCAAGATGGTCGGCCTCTCGGGCTTTGAGAACAACTATCCCTCACAGCTTTCAGGCGGCATGAAGCAGCGCGCCGCCATTGCGCGCACCCTCGCCATCGACCCGAAGGTCCTGCTCATGGACGAGCCCTTCGGCGCGCTCGACGCCCAGACGCGTCACCTCATGCAGACCGAACTGCTCGCCATCTGGCGACGCACCCCCAAGACCGTGATCTTCGTCACCCACGACGTGCAGGAGGCGGTCTATCTCGCGCAGCGCATCGTGGTCATGTCGGCGCGGCCCGGACGCATCAAGGAGATCGTCGAGGTCGGGCTCGACAAGGCGGACCCGGAGCTGACCCGCAGCCGCGCCTTCGCCGACATGAGCGACCATGTCTGGTCGCTGGTGCGCGACGAGGCGATCAAGGCGCAGGCGGGCGTCGGCCTATGAACACGCTTTCGAGCGCCTTCCTGCGCTATTCGCCCCTACTGATCCTGGCGCTCGCCTGGGAAGTCGCGGCGCGCAGCGGGCTCTTCTCTTCCTCGGCCCTGCCCCCGATCAGCAAGATCGCGGCGGCCTGGGTCGATCTTGCGCGCAACGGCGATCTCGCCGGCAATACGCTGGCCTCCCTCTGGCGCACCGGCGCGGGGCTGGCGCTCGCCATCCTCATCGGCGCGATCCTCGGCTTCGCCATGGCCTTCTGGCGCGGGGCGGAGACGGCTTTGAGTCCGGTGGTCGAGCTTTTCTATCCCCTGCCGAAGTCAGCCCTCATCCCCGTGACCGCCCTGTGGCTCGGGTTTGGAGACGGCTCCAAGATCCTGCTCATCTGCATGGGCTGCATGTTGCCGGTGACCATGGGCGCCTTCAACGGCGCGCTCTCGGCCGACCGCACCCTGCTCTGGTCGGCGCGCAGCTTGGGCGCGAGCCGCTTGCGCAGCATGTGGGATGTGGTGCTGCCCAGCGCCGTGCCGGAATTGCTGAACGGAATCCGCACCGCCCTCGCCCTGTCCTTCGTGCTGCTGGTGAGCTCTGAGCTCATCGTCTCGCGTGAGGGGCTCGGTTATCTCATCGGCTTTCTGGGCGCCAATGGAACCTATGAAGGCATGTTCGCCGTGGTGCTGACGGTGGCCTTCATCGGCTTTCTGGCTGACCGGATCTACGAAGCCTTCGTACGCAGGACGCTCGCATGGCGGGAATAAGCGCGCCCACGCCCTCATTCGCGGCACGCGCGGGCCAGTTCGCCCTGCGCTGGTCGCTCGTCATCGCCCTCTTCGTGGCGTGGGAGCTGCTGACGCGCACCCGCACCTTCACGCCCTTCATGCTGCCCTCGCCGCAGAGCGTGTCCGAGCGCATCATGCGCGACGCCAGTTCGGGCGACCTCTTCATCAACATGGCGCTGACGATTTACCGCGCGCTTGCGGGCTTCATCATCGCCGCGATGCTCGGGATCAGCCTCGGCCTCGTGATGACGCGCAACGCGGGGCTGCGCTGGTTTTTCGATCCGGTGATTTCCGTGGGCTTTCCCATGCCGAAGATCACCTTCCTGCCGGTGATCGTGCTGTGGCTGGGATTCTACGACACCGCCAAGATCAGCATGGTGGTCTTCGACGCCATCTTCCCCATTCTGACAGCGACCATCGCGGGCGTGCGCAGCGTAGAGAAGGAGCTGATCTGGTCTGCGCGCAACCTTGGCGCGCGCGAGCGTGACGTCATGTGGCAGATCCTCCTGCCCGCCGCCTCGCCCCAAATCCTGACCGGCCTGCAGGTCGCCCTGCCCATCGCGCTCATCGTGGCCGTGGTGGCGGAGATGATGATGGGCGGCTACGGCATGGGCGGCGCCATGATCGAGGCTTCCCGCAAGGCGGATTCGCGCGGCGTCTTCGCCGGCATCATCGAAATCTCCATCATCGGCTGGATCTTCGTGAAGGCCATGGCGATGACGCGCGCGCGCCTTCTGTTTTGGCATGCCGAGCGATAGGATTATTTTTGTAACAACAAAAAACTTGCACTTATTCATTTTATGTAGTAACAAAAATTTCGATCGAATTCGACCCGATCAAGCGTCAACTCACCCTCGAACACCGGGGGCTCGACATGGCGCGGGCAGGCGAGATTTTCGATCACACGACACTGACCATCAAAGACGACCGCAAGGATTATGGCGAGCTGCGTTTCATCACGATTGGTTGGCTGGCCGGACGCATGGTCGTGTTGGTCTGGACGCCGCGCGGCGCGCGGCGTCGGATCATCAGCTTGAGGAAAGCCAATGACCGCGAACAAGCGCTCTACGGGCGACGACTGGATTGACGAAGACGACGCCCCCGACCTGTCGACGCCAGACTATCAGGTGAAATTGTCAGCCACGTCGCCGCGACGCGGCCGCCCCAAAGCTGAATCGACAAA
>CANGOK010000175.1 GCA_947455285.1 Beijerinckiaceae bacterium
CATGGACATGCGCACGATCGGATTGTCCGCCGCCTGCCGATGCACCTCAGTCAGCATGACGTCGGGCTCGACCTCTGTGAAAAAGCCGCCGCCCTTCACGGGGGGCAATTGTGCGGGATCGCCCAGCACCAGAACCGGCTTGCCGAAGGATAGAAGATCGCGCCCCAACTCTTCATCCACCATGGAACATTCGTCGATGACGATGAGGCTCGCGGATTGGGCGGGGCTCTCGTCGTTCAGGACGAAGCTTGGCTCTTCGGAGTCGAGGTCCTTCGGGCGGTAGATGAGGCTGTGGATCGTGCGCGCGTCCTTGCAGCCCTTGGAGCGCATGACGAGCGCCGCCTTGCCGGTGAAGGCGCCAAAGCAGACCTCGCCGTCGATATCCTCAGCCAGATGACGCGCCAAGGTGGTCTTGCCTGTGCCCGCGAAGCCGAACAGGCGAAAGACCTGCGGGCGCCCGCGCTTGAGCCAGGCCGACACTTCGGCCAGCGCCTTGTCCTGCTGGGGCGACCAAGCCATGGGATAAGGAATCCTCGGGTTGCGACCCGCTGTCTGTGGCATAGCGGGCTGGCGGAGGCAAACCCTCAGGCAGCCGTGAGCGCCTCCGGCGAATAGGTCAGATTTTTGGCTATATGCAACAGGATATGGCTGCACATCGACGCCTTCAGGGGCGAACGATGAAAACGCTGTGTCACCACATCCATCAATTCATCGAGCACCAGATCATTGACCTCATCTGCGAACGCGTGCTGAAGATCCAATGCCTGCAGGCGCAAGCTCAGATCCCCACGTAGCCTGCGGATGGCGTCGCGGTCGTCGAGCAGCATGGCCTGCCAGAGCTGAGTGTGAGCAAAGACGACAAGCCGTAGGAAAGGGTGGGCGACGCCGACCGCCCTTCCGTAATGTTCCCCAATAAGGTCGCAAACGATCGGAAAAGACCAAAGCGCCATTTCGCGCCGTTCGAAAAGGGCACAATCACGGGGCAAAGCCATCCTCCTGCTCGCCGGTCGAGAATCTGTTACTTAAAATGAACCATAGTTAACAAAATTTGTATACCGCAGAGTAATGCCTAATCCCCATCAGTTTACCACTGGGGTTCGAAGGCTTTAGGATCACCTCAACCAACGGAGGATCGCATGAGAGACTGGATGAAGCTTATTCCCGAATCCGAACGTCGCCTCTATGCGAAGGCGGGTTTCATGGGCGACCTGACGCCGGGGCGGCGCAGCGCGCTGATCGTGGTCGACGTGACCATGGGCTTTTGCGGCTCCGAAGGGCTCAGCCTCGACGAGGCCGTGGCGGAATATTCAACCGCCTGCGGCCCCGCCTCATGGGTCGCCATGCCCAAGATTGCACAGCTTATTTCAACCTTCCGCGAGGCTGGTCTGCCGATCGTTTATTCCCTGAGCGATCTTGCTGGCGGGGCCTTCGTCGGCAAGGCGACTAAGGGCAAGCGCACCGGACCGCCCCCTGCCGGCTTCAACGATTTCCCGGCCAGCATCGCGCCACGTGCACAGGATTGGGTTCTCGCCAAGACCAAGGCCTCAGCCTTTTTCCAGACCCCGCTGACCGCCTATCTCATCCAGTCCGGGGTCGACACGCTCGTCGTCTGCGGCGTCTCGACCTCGGGCTGCGTGCGCGCCTCGGTGGTTGACGGCTTCTCCCACGGCTTCAAGACCTTCGTCATCGATGAATGCTGCTTCGACCGTTCGCAATTCGCTCACGCGGCCAATCTCTTCGACATGAACGCCAAATATGCCTCCGTCATTTCGCTGGAGCAGGCGAAGGCGATGATCGCCAGCCCCGCCCGCGCGGCGGCGGAATAGGGGAAAGCGATGAGCGGCGCACATAATCCCTTCCCGCTGTTCCCCTATCGCGCCCTGCCCGATGCGCCGAAGATCACATGGCCGAACGGCGCGCGCGTCGCGGTCTGGGTGATCCCCAATGTGGAGCATTTCCACCTTGAGATCGGGAACCCAGCCCCAGACGTTCGCAACCATTCGCGCCGCGACTATGGCAATCGCGTGGGGCTATGGCGGCTGATGGATGTGCTGACGAAGCACAGGATACGCGGCACAGTGGCGCTCAACGCAGAGATCGGCCTTTATTATCCGCGCATCATGCAGGCGATGATCGATCTTGACTGGGAATTGATGGGCCATGGCCTCACCAATTCAAAGTTCATGTCGGGCCTGTCGAATGAGGCCGAGCGCAAGCTGATCGGGGATACGCGCAAGGTCATCGAGGACTGGGGCCAGAAGATGCGGGGCTGGCTGGGGCCGGGCCTCACCGAAACTTTCGACACGCCTGACCTGTTGAAAGAAGCGGGCGTTGAATATCTCGCCGACTGGGTGAACGACGACCTGCCCTATCGCTTCAACAACGGCCTTTATTCTATCCCCTATTCCATCGAATTGAACGACATGCCTTTGTTCAACATGCCCAGCATCAGCATCGAGGATTTCAAGCGCCGCATCATCGACAGCTTCGATGTGCTTTATGCGGAAGGCGCGACCAATGGGCGGGTGCTCGGCATCGCGCTGCATCCCTTCCTGATCGGCGCCGCCCATCGCATCAAATATCTCGATGAAGCCTTGGCCTATATCGCCGGGCATGATGGCGTCTGGTTCGCGACCGGCGATGAAATCATCAGGGCCTATCGCGCGCAGGAGGCGAGCGCCTGATGGCGCGGATCAATGAACGGGCCTTTCTGCAAGACCTCTTCGCGCAGGCCATCGCCTCCGCGCAGCCTGACCTCTGCCTGCCGCCGCATCTGCCCGCTCCGCCCAAGGGACGGCTGATTGTCATCGGCGCAGGCAAAGGCGCGGCCGCCATGGCGAAGAGCGTGGAGGATCATTGGCCGGGACCGCTTAGCGGCGTGGTGGTGACGCGCTATGGCTATGGCGCGCCCTGCAAGCGCGTCGAGATCATCGAGGCCGCCCATCCCACCCCCGATGAAAACAGCCTCCGCGCCGCGCATCGCATTTTCGAGACTGTGCGCAACCTGACGCCTGACGATCTCGTTCTCTGCCTCATATCTGGCGGCGGCTCTTCCCTGCTCTGCATGCCCGGCGAAGGCCTGACGCTGGCGGACAAGCAGGCCATCAACAAGGCCCTGCTGGCGAGCGGCGCGCCCATCTCCGATATGAACGTGCTTCGCCGGCATCTGTCCGGCGTCAAGGGCGGACGGCTGGCGCTCGCCTGCCATCCCGCCCGCGTGCTGACGCTGGTGATTTCCGATGTTCCCGGCGACACGCTGAAAGACATAGCCTCCGGCCCCACGGCGCCTGATCCCACCACTTGCGCAGACGCGCTCGCCATTGTGGCGCGCTACGCGATCGACCTTCCCCCCGCCGCCCTTGCGCTGCTGGAGAGCGGACGAGGCGAGACGGTGAAGCCCGGTGACCCACGGCTCGCAGGCCATGAAATCCGCCTCGTCGCCACGCCCCGCATGGCCCTGCTGGCGGCGGCGGAAGCCGCGCGCAAGGCCGGCGTGACGCCCGTGCTGCTGGGCGACGCCATCGAAGGTGAAGCGCGCGAGGTTGGCAAGGTCATGGCGGGGCTGGCGCGCAACGTCGCCGATCATGGCGAGCCCACGCCGCGCCCCTGTGTGCTGCTCAGCGGCGGCGAATGCACCGTGACCATCAGGGGCGATGGCAGGGGCGGCCGCAATGTCGAATTCCTGCTCGCTCTCGCCATCGCGCTCAACGGCAAGCAAGGCGTCTTCGCGCTGGCGGGCGACACCGATGGCGTCGATGGCGCCGAGGAAATCGCGGGCGCCATCATCACGCCTGACTCGCTCGCGCGCGCCCATGGGCTCGGCCTCGTTCCACGCGACTGTCTTGCGCGCAATGACGCCCATTCCTTCTTCGAGGCGTTGGGCGATCAGGTCATCACCGGCCCCACGCGGACCAATGTGAACGACTTTCGCGCGATCTATCTTCCATGAGCGAACCGCAAGCCAGCGCTCCGCGCGGTTCGATCCTCAGCGAAATCGACCTGCCGCTCTTCAGCTGCCTGTGGCTGCATGCGGTGCTCGTCTATCTGGTCGTCGTCATAGGGCGCGTCACCGCTTCCTACGCCATGCTGGATCTGGGCCTCTCCTTCTTCTGGGTGGGCGTGATCTCCGCAGCCTTCTCGGTGATCCCCATCTTCATCGCGGTCCCGCTCGGGCGCATCAATGATCGCGGCCATGACAGCCTCACCGTCCGCGTGGGTTCGGCCTGCCTGCTGCTGTCGGGGCTGCTTTTCTGGCTCACGCCGCCGAGCGCAGTGAGCCTCTTCATCGCCACCGCCGTTCTGGGCGTCGGCCAGATCTGTTGCATGGGCGGACACCAGATGGTGTCGATCCGGTCGGGCAAGACCATACGCGGACGCGACGCCGTCTTCGGCTATTACATGGTGGCGATCGCCACCGGTCAGGGCCTCGGCCCGCTGCTCATGGGCTGGATCGCGGGGGACGACGCCAGAACCGCGCCGGTCGGCCTTCTCTTCACCATCATGGCGGGGACCAGCCTGCTGGCGCTCTTCGCTTCCGTCCTGATCAAGCCCGGCCCGCAGCGCGACGAGAAATCCGCCGCCGCCCCGGTCGCGGTGATGGACTTGCTGAGGATGCGCGGCCTCCTCGCCTATGTGACCGCCAGCGTGATGACCATCACGGCCCTCGACCTGATCGTCGTCTACTTGCCGCTGCTCGGCGCCGAGCGGAACATGGATGTCGCGACCGTCGGGCTCATCATGGCCGTGCGCGCAGTCTTCTCCATGACCGCGCGTCTCGCCTATGTGCCGCTGGTCGATCTCATCGGCCGCACCCCGCTCACCTATATCTCGATCCTGTCCCCAGCGGCGGCCTTCATCGTCCTCGCCTTCCCAGCGCCCCTCTGGGTCATTTACCCCGCCATGGCTGTGGCGGGCATGGGGCTCGGCGTCGCCGCCACCCTGACGCTTTCCGGCGTCGTCGATCTCGCCCCGCCCAGCGCGCGGGCGACCGCCATGTCGCTTCGGCTCACGGGTAACAGGCTGGGGCTGATCGTCATCCCCGTAGGCGCGAGCCTGATAGCCGCCTTCACCGGCGCGGCGGGCGTTTTCGTGATTCTCGCGACCTGCCTTGCAGGCTCGGCGGCCGGGCTCCGGACCAGCCGAAGCGACCGCTGACCACAGGGCGCCCCGAGCGACGGTTGACTCCAAACCGGCTGAGCGGCACACAGCCGTGGGCGCCCTCCAAAAGGGCCGCGTCAGGGAGCTCCAAGGTGCAAAACAGCGTCAGCATCACCCTCATCGGCTATGGCGAAGTCGGCAAGATTTTCGCCCGCGATTTCCTCGCGCGCGGCGACGCCCGCGTCACCGCCTATGACCTGAAGTTCGACGCCCCGGAAACCGCCGGCCTCATGGAGACGGCCCGCGCCGCAGGCGTGACGCCAGCCGCCACCGCCGCGCTCGCAGCCACCGGCGCCGACATCGTGATCTCCGCCGTCACCGCCTCCTCGGCGCTCGACGTCGCCCGGCAGGCCGCGACCTGGCTCAAGCCCGGCCAGATCTTCTTTGACATCAATTCCGCCTCGCCCGGCACCAAGACCAAGGCCGCCGCGCTCGTGAACGCCTGCGGCGCACGCTATGTGGAAGGCGCGGTCATGGCCCCCGTGCCCGGCCCTGACCTCAAGGTTCCGATCCTCGCTGGCGGCCCGGCGGCTGAAGAGGCCACCATCATCCTCAATGCGCTCGGCATGAATGTGAAGGCCGTGACCACCGAACCCGGCCGCGCCTCCGCGATGAAGCTCTGCCGCAGCATCATGATCAAGGGCATCGAGGCCCTGATCGTCGATTGCGCCGCAGCCTCCAAAGTGTGGAACGTCCAGAACGAGGTCTTCGCCAGTCTGAACGCCAGCTTCCCGGGCACGGATTTCGCCGATCTCGCCCGCTACATGGCCCAGCGCGTCAACGAACATGGCGTGCGCCGCGCCGCCGAGATGCGCGAAGCAGGCATGATGCTTGATGATCTTGGGCTGGACGGCTCCCTCGCCCGCGCGGTGGCAGATGCGCAGGACCGCGGCGCCGGCAAGGCTGGCGAATAATCAATTCAATCTCCAACCAGACAAGGTGACCCATGGCCCGCACGCCCACTATTCAAGGTCCTGATCTTCATCCCAAGACCCCCGCCTTCAAGGCGCCCCCCGGCTCTTGCGACGCGCACACCCATATCTTCGGGCCTGACGCGCAGTATCCCTATGCGGATGATGGCAGCTACATTCCCCCGGACGCCGGCCTTGATGATTTCCGCAAGCTGCACGACGCCATCGGCATTGAGCGCGCGGTGATCGTGAATGCGAGCTGCCACGGCCTCGACAACCGCGTCGTGACCGACGCCATCGCGGTGAGCGGCGGCAAGTACAAAGGCGTCGCCAACATCGACGACAGCTTCACCGAGGCCCAGATCGACGAGCTGAACAAGGGCGGCATCATGGGCTGCCGCTTCACCTTCCTGAAGCGCCTCGGCCGCACGCCCGACATGAGCTCGTTCTATCGCGTGGTCGACAAGATCAAGGCCTTCGGCTGGCATGTGGTGATCTATCTCGATCCCGAGACCGTCGCCGAATTCTCGCCGATCCTGACCAAGCTGCCACTCCCCTACGTGATCGACCACATGGGCACCGTGAAGGCCGCCAAGGGCATTGATCAGCCCAACTTCAACGCCCTGCTCGACCTCGCCCGCAACGACGAGAAGTGCTGGGTGAAGTGCTGCGGCTTCGAACGCGCTTCGGCTGTGGGCAAGCCCTTCCACGATGCGGTTCCCTTCGCCGAGAAGCTCGTCGAGGCCATCCCCGACCGCGTGCTCTGGGGCACCGACTGGCCGCATCCCAATGTGTCGGTCATGCCCAACGACGGCGAGCTCGTCGATCTCATCCCGCTGTTCGCCCACGACCCGGTCGCCCAGCACAAGATCCTCGTCGACAATCCGGCGCGTCTCTACAAGTTCTGAGACTGACGCAGCCACTTCGGAGAAGAACCATGATCAAGCCCGTCGTCGTTCAGAAGATTGAACGCGCCGACCAGAGCGTCGTCGATCGCCTTGCGCATCTCGGCGTCTCCACCACCCATGAGGCCATGGGCCGCTTTGGCCTTATGAAGCCCTATATGCGCCCCATCTATTCGGACGTGGCGGTCGCC
>CANGOK010000176.1 GCA_947455285.1 Beijerinckiaceae bacterium
TCATAGCCTGAGCCTGCGTCCGAGCCCACGACGATGGAGAGGGTCTTGCCACGGTAGAAATCTGGAGCATTCTGAGCACAGGCGGGCGCCGCGCTCAATAAAATGGATAAGGCCAGCCCCAATCCTCGCATGACATCCCCCCGGATTTTTCGCCTTTTTCCCGGCGATTATCAGCCGAGAGTGAAGTTGCAGGCAGGGCTTGTCAAGGCGGCGGCCAGCGCAGGGAATTGCGCGTATCGTGCGCTTGGGAGCATAATGGTCGTGATAATAGAAAAGCGACTGGGAGGCGTTCAGCCATGACCGTTTTGGCCCCTTATGCGCCGCGCAAGATAGCGCGCTCTGAGTTCATCGATATGCGCGGCTTGAAGTGCCATGTGAGGAGATGGGGGCCGGAGGATGCTCCGCCTCTCGTGCTCTTGCACGGTTCGCGCGATTGCAGCGCCACTTTTCAATTCATCATTGATGAATTCGCGGGCGATTATCATTTCATCGCGCCGGACTGGCGCGGCTACGGGCGCACAGATTGGAACCCGCAAGGCTACTGGTTTCAGGATTACCTCGCGGATATCGACATCATTCTGAACGCAGTGTCGCCTACAGCGCCCATTGCTATCGCAGGTCATTCGCTCGGTGGGCAGGTCGCGGGAATCTATGCAGGCGTGCGGCCGCAGCGCGTGTCCAGATTGATCGCGCTCGACGCCTTTGGCCTCGTTGATAGCGATCCCGCTGGGACGCCGGATTACCTCGATAAGTGGATGAGGATCTGGCGGGATGGCCCCGAATCTTCGCGCCCCTATGAAACCTTCGCGCAGATGGCGGAGCGCCTGCGCCAGACCAACCCACGGCTGACCATGGACAAGGCTTTGTTCCTGGCGGTGGAGTCCTCGCGTCGTCGGCCTGACGGCTTGCTCGAATGGGCGTTTGATCCGCTTCACCGTGCGCCGTTCGCGGTCAGTCATCGCAAGGCGGAGTGGGCGGCCTGCATGAAGCGCATTGAGGCGCCGACCCTGTGGCTGGCTTCCGACCGCGTGTCGCGGATCGATGCCGAGCCCGGGGGGCTTCCCGCCCGCGCCGCCCTCCTGAAAAACGTGGTCTGTGACAAGGTGCCGGACACGAGCCATAATCTTCATCATGACAGGCCCGCTGATGTGGCGCGCATCATGGAGGCGTTTTTGGCCGGTTAGGCCCATGGATCGGAATCGGGGCCTTGCGCGTTTTGTTAGGTTGATCGCCTGACGGAGCACGCCATGGACAGGTTCATTCATCCCGATACGCGCATACTGGTTTGCGACGGCCGCAAGGCCCTGTTCATTCGCAACATTGGGCCTTCCGGCAAGCCGCTCTTCGAAGTTGAGCAGGAAATGCACGAAAAGGTTGCTTCCCATTCGGCCGATCTTGGCACGGATGAGCCTGGGCGCCTTGGCAACGCTTTCGGACCGCGCAGCGCCATAGAGGGAACTGATTTGCACGCGGCGGCTGAGGAGGCGTTCCTGCGTCGCGCAGTAGAGGCTTTTACGGCTCTATGCGAGGCCAACGAAGTGCGCGAAGTCGTGCTGGTGGCGCCGCCGCGCGCGCTTGCTGTGGTGCGCAAGGCGGTTCCCAAAAGCATTCAGGACCGTGTGGTGGGCGAAATCGACAAGGACCTCACCAAACACTCGATTCCCGAGATTGAGAAGATCGTGGGCGGTTGATCTTAGCGGCCGCTCGTATGGGCTTTTTGCTCGGGCGCTGCGGTTGCAGCGCTTGCGCAAGGTCCGCCGCGATCTCGCGCCATGCGCCCTCTAGCATATCGGCGCCCATGAATAGTGAGAGATGAACGCCTTCCGCGAGCCGCGCCCGCACCCGCGCGCGCGGGCATAGGTTCTTGATGGCGAGTGTCTGGGGGGGCGGAATGATGATGTCTGCATTCGCCATCAGCAGAAAGATCGGCGCCTCGATGGCGGAGAGATCGCACATGCGGCCAAGCGCGCAAAAGCGGCCACGCGCCAGACGGTTTTCACGAAACAGCCATTCGGTGGCTTCACTGAAGAATGGTCCAGGCAAGGCCATGGTGAAGGCGTTCCAGCGGTCGAATGCCGCTTGCTGGGCTGCGGTGGGCTCGCGTTGCAGAGCCTCGCGCGCAGTGGCGTCGAGAGAGGCGCGGCTCCATACCATGCGCCTATGCTCGCCTGGCGCAAGACCGCCGAACGCGGTGAGATAGGACTGCATCAGGAGTGGCGGAGTCGCCGCGACGTGTTCAACGATCTGCGAGGGCGCCGCCTCAAGGTCTATGGGCGCGCCCGCCAGCGTCAGCGCCGCCACCTTGGCCGGAAAGCGCGCGGCATAGACGGATGCGAGCCAGCCGCCTTGGCAGAGCCCCACAAGGGCCGCGTGGCCGCCCAGTTCGTCCACGGCCACGTTTAGCTCCGCTAGATAGGAATCGATGGTCAATAGCCGCATCTCGGGCGTCGCCGAGCGCCAGCGCGTGATGGCGACGGGGCCCGCGGCATCCAGCACCGCCGCAAGGCTGAAGCCCGGGGCGAAATCGGCGATGACGGCGTCATGCAGAGCAAGCGGCGCTACGATCAGTACAGGGACGCCTTCGCGTCCCTTGTCGGCGGCGCGCGCCCGCAGCTCCATTGTGGGTAGCTGCAACAGCACGGAATCAAGCGTGGCGAAGGGTAAGGACGCGCCAGCGCAAGCATCCAGCGACGCGAACACGGCCGGCCAGAACCGCCAGGGTTCAAAAAAATCCGCCACGAAAATCCCCTCGGGTGAGGGATTTATTGTTGTGCGGGGTCATGCGAGTTCAAGTCTCGTGTACACAAGAGCAGATAGGCATCTTGCCAAATGGCCTCGCTCGGGACATATCAGGGGCCGCGCGGGTGTAGCTCAATGGTAGAGCAGCAGCCTTCCAAGCTGAATACGAGGGTTCGATTCCCTTCACCCGCTCCAATCTTTTCAGATAGTTACGCCCCAGCCCGCCGCTTCGCGAGCGTGTCGTCGAGCAGGCGCATGCAGCTGTAAATCGCTGAGATCGCGGGGGTAGGGACCTCGGCTACCGCCCCAAGCTCCAGAATGGAGCCGACCAGCGCATCGACTTCGGTCGCGCGCCCTGCTTCCACATCCTGCAGCATCGAGGTCTTGTGTTCGCCCACCGCTTCTGCGCCTGCGATGCGCTTGGCGAGCGGGATGCGGAACCGGATGCCGAGCTTCTCGCCCACCGCCTGCGCCTCGCGCATCATGTCGGCCGCCAGCGCGCGTCCCTGCGGATGGGTGCAGATGCCGGCCAGCGTCGCGCCCGTGAGCGCGCTGATCGGGTTGAAGCTCATGTTGCCCCAGAGCTTGGTCCAGATCTCGGCCCTGATGTCGCTGACGACCGGCGCCTTGAAGCCCGCTGCTGTGAAGACGCGCGAGACTTCCTGAATGCGCTCGCTGGCGCTGTTGTCGAGTTCCGCCAGTGAAAAGCGATTGCCCTCGATGAGGCGGATGACTCCGGGCTCTGCGATCTCAGCCGCAGGGTAAACCACCGAGCCGATCACCTGATCCACGGGCAGATGCTGCGCGATGATCCCGGCTGGATCCACCGTCTCAAGGCCACGCCCTTCATAGGGGCCTCCGTGCTTGTGGAAGTACCACCACGGAATTCCATTCTGCATGGTCAGGACGAGCCCGCCCGCCCGCGCAAGTCGTCCGACATCTGCGGCGATGGGGGTGAGCTGATGCGCCTTGACCGCCAGCACGATGAGGTCATGAGGCTCGAGGGTCGAAAGATCGCTCGCAGCCTCGACCGAAGCCTTGATCTCGCCTTCCTCGGTGATCAGCCGCAACCCATTGGCCTTGATGGCGCGCAGGTGGTCGCCGCGCGCGACAACGGTGACATGCTCGCCATTCGCCGCGAGACGCGCCGCCAGCAGGCCGCCGATGGCGCCCGCGCCGATGATGCAGATGCGCATGGGTGCTTTCCCTCGGCGCTCAGGAGAGGAACGGAATGGTCAGGCGCTCAACATCGGCCTGCGCATCCCAGGGCACCAGATGTTTGCAATCTGGCGTGATGTGCAGATCGAGCTGGGGCGCCAACTCCTTCAGCTTAAGCGCACGCTCATAGGCGTTGGCGCGGTCGTTGCGGCCATAGATGAGCAGCAGCGGGCAGGTGACATCTGTGAGGCGCTTCCACAGCGGAATGGCGGATGGGTCCTTGGGCGCAGAAGGCACGCCGGAGCGGGCGACGAAGGCTTCGAAATTCTTGCCCGTGCTGCGCGAATGGCGCAGGGCGAGCGCCTCGGGCGTGATCAGTTCATGATGGAACAGATTGGCTTCGAGCAGCTTGCGCGTGTCCTCGATTGTCGGCTCGTGGGTCGCCATCCTGCGCTCCAGCCTCTGCTGGGCGGCGCCGTCGAGACCTTCCTTGGCCTCTTCGAGCGGAGGCAGGAGTGAGCCCGTGCCAAGGATAACGAGATGACTCACGCGTTCAGGAGAGGCGAGGGCGATCTGCACGCCCATGCCGCCCGCTTGCGAATGGGCCACGATTGCGGCGGTCTTGATGCCGAGCGCATCCATGAAAGCGATGATGCTCTTGCGACGCACCCCTGCTGAATGATCCTGAGGGACATCGGAAAGGCCGAAGCCCGGCTGATCGAACGCCAGCGCCCTAAAGCCGGCCTTGGCGAATGCGGGCATGTTGCGCAGGAAGACGTCTGCGGAGGAGCCGAGCGAGCCGCCATGCAGGAAAATCACGGGATGGCCCGAGCCTGCTTCGAGATAGCGCAGATTGAGGCCTCCGGCGCTGACCGTTTTATTGTTGATGGTTGCGCTCATGCTCTTAGCCTTCCCATTTTGCAGTGGTCCTTCGCTGCCATAGATGGCGCAAAGCCGTCAAGCCGAAGCAGGCCGCCTTGCCCGGCTCGAGGGTAGCGGTTAAAACGGCGTCAAATTTCTCACGGGGATGAAACGCATGTTCGCCAGACTCAATCACCTCGCCATCGCAAGCGATATTTACGCTTCGAACGCGCGTTTCTACATGGCGCTGTTTGGCATGAAGGGTTCCAGCAACACGCGTCCCTCGCGCGCCATGCCGGTGGGCGACGGGCGCATCGGCCTCAACAACATTCCTCGCCGCGAAGGCCGTCGCAGCGGCCTCGATCATTTTGGTTTCGAGGTCGAGAGCATGAAGCTCACCCTTGAGCGCATCAAGGCTTTCGATCCTTCCTTGCAGTGGGTGGTGCGCCCCTCGGTGCGCCCCAATGCGGCGGTCAGCGCCCATGATCCTGACATGATCATTTTCGATCTCGCGGAGCGTAATTCCGGCAAGGCGCAGGACATCTTCGCCGAGAACGATTGGGAGCAGAACCGCTACATCAACCACATCGCCATGCGTTGCCGCGACCTCGACCGCAGCGCGGAGTTCTACACGAAGGTGTTTGAGCTCACGCCTGAGAAGAAGGACGGCGTTTGGTATCTGAGCGATGGCCGCGTGTCGCTCGTGCTCATGCAATGGTCCATGGACAATTTCATTGGCCACGATCCGCTGCCTCCGCAGCTCGATCACTTCGGATTCAAGGTCGAGAGCATCGAGGCCGTGCGCAAGGATATGGACGATCTGATTGGCTTCAATCCGCAGTTCGTCACCAAGCCGCTGGGCTATGGCGAAGAGGGCAAGGCGCGTCTCGATCTCTTCAAGCAGTGCCCTGTGGGCGAGTTCCACCTCACCGATCTTGAAGGCGTCTATATCGACGTGACCGAGAAGTGAGGGCGCCGCGCATGTTCCGCGCGCTGACCCTTGCGGCCCTGGCGGCCGTTGCGCCTGCGCAATTCGCGAGGGCTGACGCTGTCTCGGATTTCTACGCAGGCAAGTCGATCTCGCTGATCATCTCGACCGGCGTCGGCGGGGGCGTGGACACCAATGCGCGGCTCGTCGCCAAACATCTGGGCGACCATATTCCCGGCAACCCTTCGGTCCTGCCAAAGAACATGACGGGCGCCGGGCATCTGCAGGCCACGAATTTTCTTTATTCGCAGTCAGCGCGCGATGGCACCTTCATCGGCGCCATCCTGCCAGCCTTCGTGGGCTATCAGGTGCTCGATGGACGGGGCGCGCAATATGATGCGCGCAACTTCAATTATCTTGGTTCAAGCGATGTGGAGAACGCCAATCTCTACACATCGAGTTCACAGGGCATCAAATCAATCGAGCAGATCAAGGCGCGTGAAGTCTTGATGGGCGCCACCGGCGCCGGCTCCTATACGATGCTTTATCCAACCCTGCTCAACAATGTGCTCGGCTACAAGTTCAAGGTCGTGTCGGGCTACAAGAGCACGAATGAAATCCATCTGGCGATGGAGCGTGGCGAGGTCTTCGGGCGCGCGGGCAATTTCTTCTCGAGCCTGAAGGCGCAGAACCCTGACTGGTTGCCCAGCGGCAAGATCGACATGCTCCTGCAGATTGGCGCGGTGCGTGATCGCGAATGGCCGAACCTGCCGCTCCTGACCGATCTCGCCACCAATGATGAGCAGCGCGCCATCTTCAAGCTCTTCTCCGCCGAGATCGCGCTTGGTCGTGTCTTCCTGACTACGCCCGGAGTGTCAGCCGATCGCCTCGCCGCCTTGCGCAAGGCCTTCGAAGACACCCTGCGTGATCCCGCCTATGTCGAGGATTCGCGCAAGGTGGAGATGCAGGTTCGCCCGCTGACCCATCAGCAGGTGAAGGCTCTGGCCGACGAAATCGTCTCCATGCCGCCGGAGGTCATCGCCAAGGCGAAGGCGGCGATGGGTGGGCAATAAGCCTAGGTTAAGCTAAGGTTCTGCGCAGTCTCGGGCCGGGTTCACCCGGCTCTGCTCATGAAAAGGGCGTGAATGTGGTCAAACGCCCCACGATTCCGGCGACCTCGCCCTTGAAGAGCGCGCGGAAGGGATTTAATGACCGCTCGTCGAATCCGCTCGCGGAGCCCATCTCCTCACCCTGCACATTCGGAACAGGTTCATGGCCAAGGAAAAATTCAACCGTAACAAGCCGCACTGCAACATTGGCACCATTGGTCACGTTGACCATGGCAAGACGTCTTTGACGGCTGCGATCACGAAGGTGCTGGCCGAGACGGGCGGCGCGACGTTCACCGCCTACGACCAGA
>CANGOK010000177.1 GCA_947455285.1 Beijerinckiaceae bacterium
TATGCAGGGGCGACGAGCCGGGTCTTCCTTGCAGCCATGACGAAAGAGGAACTCAAGGCCTATCTCGACCGCACGGATCTCGAATCCTTCTCCGATACGACCATCGTCGATCGCCCCCGGCTTGAAGCTGAAGTCGAGCGTGTGCGCCAAAAGGGTTTCGCGCTCAGCACCGCTGAATTCACGGTGGGCGGCGTCGCTGTGGCGCGCATCGTGAGGGATCGCGCCGGCGCTGCCGTGGCCGCGCTCCACGTTTCGATTCCGCGCAGCAGGGCCAGTGAAGAATTGATCGAGCGTTGCGCGGCGGCGCTCAAGGCTGGGGTCGAAACGCTGGAGCGCGCCATCGCGGCCTGACCATGGAAAGACGCCATGTTTGAATCAGCGGCCCTGCCCCACGACCTCTCGAAAGAAGAATTCGACAAGATCGAACCACGCCTTCGCGAGGATCTGCTCGATGCGCAATTTGAGCTGCTGGAAGCGAAAAAGAAAACGATCCTCGTGCTCATCAATGGATCGGATGGCGCAGGTAAAGGCGAGTTGCTGGATCGGTTCTACGAATGGCTCGATCCGCATTATCTCGACACACTGTCCTATTTTTCCCCGACGCCCGAGGAACGCAAACGCCCCACCTACTGGCGCTTTTGGCGCGACATGCCCGCCCATGGCCGCATCGGCGTCGTGCTGGGCTCCTGGTATCATCCAGCGCTCGACGGACGCGCGCGGGGCCTGCTGGATGAGGCCGCCTTCTCGCAGGCGCTCACCGAGATCAATGAATTCGAGACCATGCTGGCGGCTGAAGGGATCACGCTGCTCAAGCTGTGGCTCTATTTGCCGGACAAGGAAGCGCGCAAGCGGCTCAAGAACGTCCTGCGCGCAGATGGGTCGCGCAGGCGCCCCGTCGTGATGGAATGGAACCATATCGAGGCCAAGAAGGACCGCAAAAGGCTTAATCAGGCAGGCCTCGAAATGGCCGACATCACCTCCACCGGGCAAGCGCCATGGTATGTGGTGGCGGGCGACAATGACCGTTACCGCGACGTCGCCGCTGGAAGGCTGCTGCTTGAAGCCCTGCGCCGCGCAGGCGCGGACGCTGCGCCGGCCAAAAGGCTAAAAACCAAGGGTTCGAAATCCCTGAAGGCGGCGACCAAACCTGCCGCCGAGGTCCCGAAGGTTGAGCCGGAAGCCGAGATTCCCCTCAAGACTCCGAGCGTCATCGCGGCACTCAATCTCAAGCAAAGCCTCGATCCTGACGATTATCGCGAAGAGCTGCGGCACTACCAGCATGCGCTGACGCATATCACCACAGCCAAAAGCTTCCGCGGCCGCGGCCTCGTCATCGCCATGGAGGGCAATGACGCTGCCGGCAAGGGCGGCGCGATCCTTCGCATACGCGAAGCCCTCGATCCCCGCAGCTTTCGCGTCCATGGCATCAGCGCCCCTACGGATGAGGAGCGCGCCCATCCCTATCTCTGGCGCTTCTGGCGCAAGATTCCCATGCGTGGCCACACGGCGATCTTTGACCGAAGCTGGTATGGCCGCGTGCTGGTGGAGCGGGTGGAAGGCTTTTGCTCACAGAGCGAATGGCTGCGCGCCTATCACGAGATTAAGGATTTCGAGCGCCAACTTCAGGTCGCCGACTACGCGGTGGTGAAATTCTGGCTCGCCATCAGCAAGGACGAGCAATTGCAGCGGTTCCGTCTGCGCGAAGACACGCCCGTGAAACGCTACAAGCTCACCCCCGACGACTGGCGCAACCGTGAGAAATGGGGCGCCTATGAACAGGCGGCCAACGACATGGTGAACCTGACCAGCACCGTCCATGCGCCCTGGACGCTGGTGGAGGCCAACGACAAGAATTTCGCCCGCGTGAAGGTTCTGCGCACCATCGTAGAAGCGCTCGGCGGCTGACCCTCTACGACTTTCCGCCTGTGGCGGGGCGGGCCGCGCCATGCGAAAAGATTCCCGGTTGTAACAAGGCTCACGATCAGCATTCGCAGACCCCCACCCCGTCCGCTGGCGCGGCCGACCCTCCCCACAAGGGGGAGGGTTATGAGGACGCAACGCCAGCAACTCCCCTCCCCCTTGTGGGGAGGGGTGAGGGGTGGGGGTCGTGAGGCGCTGATCGCGAGCATGATTCAGATGCGCGCCATGTCAGACTCGACCTCTTTCGCAGATGTTTTCCCCGCAGCCACCGAGGCGCAGTGGCGCGCGCGGGTGGACGCGGTGCTCAAGGGCGCGCCCTTCGAAAAGCTGCAGGGGCGCAGCTATGACGGGCTGACCATTTCGCCGCTCTATACGCGCCTCCTCGAAGACCGTCCGCGCGCCGTGAAGGCGGGCGAGCCGGGCTGGGCGCGGCTGGCGCGGGTCGACAATCCCGACCCCGCGGGCGCCAACAAGCAGGCCCTCGCCGATCTCGAAAACGGCGCGACGGGCCTCCATCTCGTCTGTGCTGGCTCCATGGGCGCCTATGGCTTTGGCCTGCCCGCAGGACGTCAGGCGCTCGAGCAGGCGCTCGAAGGCGTGGCTCTGGATGTGGGCCTCGCCTTTGAACTCGACCTTTCCCCTCAATCCATCGACAGCGCCCGCCATCTTGCGGACCTCATCGCCGAGGCGGGCGGGGATGGCGCCAATGTCACCTTCGGCCATGACCCGCTCGGCCAGATGGCTATCTCGAGCGTCGCCAACGCCGACCTCGCGGCAGCCGCAAAGCTCGCCATGGCGTTCAACGGCCGCGCCTTCGTCGCGGACGGACGCGCAGTCAACGGCGCTGGCGGTTCGGAAGCGCAGGAACTCGCCTTCGTCGTGGCAAGCGCCCTCGCCTATCTGCGCGCGCTGGAGGGCGTCGGCGCTGATCTTTCGGTCGCGCGAGGCAAGATCGGTTTCCGCCTCAGCGCGGATGCGGATGAGATTCTTGGGGTCGCCAAGCTGCGCGCGTTGCGCCGCCTCTGGGCGCGGGTGGAGGAGGCCTGCGGACTGACCGCCGCACCGATCCACATACATGCCGAAACCTCCTTCCGCATGATGAGCCGCCGCGACCCCTGGGTGAACATTCTGCGCGCGACGGTCGCCTGTTTCTCGGCGGGGCTTGGCGGCGCCGATGCGGTGACCGTTCTCCCCTTCACGCAGGCGCTGGGCCTGCCCGATGATTTCGCCCGGCGCATCGCCCGCAACACGCAGGCGGTTCTGCTGGAGGAATCGAGCCTTGGCCGCGTCGCTGACCCGGCGGCCGGCGCAGGCTCTTTCGAGACCCTGACCGACGCGCTCTGCGAAGCGGCCTGGGCTCTGGTGCAGGAGACCGAAAAGGCGAGCGGCCTTCACAACGCCCTCGCTTCCGGAGCCTTTCAGGCCAAGGTCGCGACGGTGCAGGCCGCGCGCGCCCGCGCCATCGCCCACCGCAAGGACCCGATCACCGGCACGAGCGAATTCCCGAACATCGCCGAGGCGCCCGTCGAGGTGCTGGCGCCCATGCCGGCGGCCGCCCCTGCCAGCGCCCTCGCGCTCGCTCCCCACCGCGATGCGCAGGCCTTCGAGGCCCTGCGAGATCGGGCGGATGCGCAGGCTGCGGAAAAGGGCGCGCGGCGCAGCGTGTTCCTCGCCAATCTCGGCCCCATCGCCGCCTTCACGGCGCGCTCCATGTTCGCGAAGAATTTCTTCGAAGCGGGCGGCATCGTCGCGCCGGGCAACGAGGGCTTTGCGGACGAGGCGAGCCTTGCTGAAGCCTTCAAGGCATCCGGCGCCGCCTTCGCCTGCATCTGCTCCTCCGACCCTGTCTATGAGGACTGGGGCCAAAAAGCTGCGCGGGCGCTGGCCAAGGCTGGCGCGCGCCATATCTACCTTGCTGGCCGGCCCGGCGCCGCCGAGGCCGCGTGGAAAGAGGCGGGCGTATCCGGCTTCATCTTCGCTGGATGCGACGTGGTCGCGGTGCTCGACGAGGCGCTGCGGCTCGCCTGACAGCGAGGAGCAGCACTGATGAAAGCATTCACCCTGACGCTCGCCGCCATGACCTGTCTGGCTCTGGCGAACAGCGCCGAGGCCGCCACAAAGCGCAGCGCATCGCCGAACGCCTATGACGGCCGCTGGTCCGTGACCGTCATCACCGAAAGAGGCCCCTGCGACCGCGCCTCCCGCATTTCGCTTGGCGTGCGCAACGGCCTCATCGAAATCAGCGATTCTATGGCGCAGGCGAGCGGCAGGGTCGACCCGCGCGGCCGTGTGGCGGTGCGGGTGGCGCAGGGGTCAGACGAACTCTCCGCCTATGGGTCGCTGGGAACAGGCTCTGGCTCAGGCAAATGGCGCGCGCCGGGCAAGCAATGCGCGGGACGCTGGGAGGCGGAGCGACGGTAAGCCTCGCCTAAGGAACGATGGCCGCCCGCGCGCGAAGCGTTTATAAATCGGCAGCATTCCGTTCAAGCGAGCCCGCCATGTCCCGGATTCCTGACTTCTCCACGCTCGCCTTCGCGCAGGCGGCCATGCCTGTTCCCCCGCAGGCGGGCGAGCCATGGATGACGCCCGAGGAGATCCCGGTGAAGGGGATCTATGGCGCGAGCGACATCGCCGACATCGATTTCATCGAGAGCTATCCGGGCCTGCCGCCCTTCGTGCGCGGGCCCTATCCGACCATGTATGTGAACCAGCCATGGACGGTGCGCCAATATGCCGGCTTCTCCACGGCGGAGGATTCAAACGCCTTCTATCGCCGCAACCTTGCGGCGGGGCAGAAGGGCCTTTCGGTCGCCTTCGATCTCGCCACCCATCGCGGTTATGATTCCGACCATCCGCGCGTTGCGGGCGATGTGGGCATGGCGGGCGTCGCAATCGATTCCATCTATGACATGCGCACTTTGTTCTCGGGGATTCCGCTCGACCAGATGAGCGTGTCCATGACGATGAACGGCGCCGTTCTGCCCGTGCTCGCGCTTTATATCGTGGCGGCCGAAGAACAGGGCGTGTCGCAGGACAAGCTCTCTGGCACGATTCAGAACGACATTCTCAAAGAATTCATGGTGCGCAACACCTACATCTATCCGCCCAAGGATTCGATGCGCATCATTTCGGACATCTTCTCCTACACTTCGCAGAACATGCCGAAGTTCAATTCGATCTCGATCTCCGGCTATCACATGCAGGAAGCGGGCGCGACGCAGGATCTCGAACTCGCCTATACGCTCGCCGATGGCGTCGAATATATCCGCGCCGGGATTGCGGCGGGGCTGGCGGTCGATCAATTCGCGCCGCGCCTGTCCTTCTTCTGGGCGGTGGGCATGAACTTCTTCATGGAGGTCGCCAAGCTGCGCGCCGCAAGGCTTTTGTGGGCGCGGCTGGTGAAGCAGTTCGATCCCACGTCCGAAAAGAGCCTGCCGCTGCGCACGCATTGCCAGACCTCCGGCTGGTCGCTCACCGCGCAGGACGTGTTCAACAACGTCACGCGCACGACCATCGAAGCCATGGCCGCGACGCAGGGCCATACGCAATCGCTGCATACGAATGCGCTCGACGAAGCGCTCGCCCTGCCGACGGATTTTTCCGCGCGCATCGCACGCAACACGCAGCTCTTCCTGCAACAGGAAAGCGGCACGACGCGCGTCATCGATCCTTGGGGCGGCTCCTACTATGTCGAGCGGCTGACGCAGGATCTTGCGGCTCGCGCGTGGTCGCATATCGAGGAAGTCGAAAAGCTCGGCGGCATGGCGAAGGCCATCGACGCGGGCATTCCCAAGCTGCGCATCGAAGAGGCCGCCGCCAAGGCGCAGGCCCGCATCGACAGCGGGCGTCAGGCCGTCATCGGCGTCAACAAGTTCAAGCCCGAAGGCGAGAAGCCCATCGACGTGCTGAAGGTCGATAATTCCGCCGTGCGCGCGCAGCAGATCGAAAAGCTGAAGCGCCTGCGCGCCGAGCGCGATGAAGCCGCCGTGCAGGCTACGTTGAAGGCGCTGAGCGACGGCGCGCGTGGGAATGGCAATCTGCTCGCGCTGGCGATCGACGCAGCGCGCGCCAAGGCGACCGTGGGCGAGATTTCGCTAGCGCTGGAAAAGGTCTTCAACCGCCATGTGGCCTCGATCCGCTCCATTCGCGGCGTCTATCGCAAGGAGGCGGGAACCGAGGCTGTCATTATCGACCGCGTCACTGAGATGACCCGCGCCTTTGAAGAGAACGAGGGCCGCAAGCCCCGCATTCTCGTCGCCAAGGTCGGGCAGGATGGCCATGATCGCGGGCAGAAGGTGATCTCCTCCGCCTTCTCTGATCTCGGCTTCGAAGTCGACATCGGACCGCTTTTCGCGACCCCCGACGAAGCGGTGAAACAGGCGGTCGACAACAATGTGCATGTGATCGGCGTATCATCGCTGGCGGCGGGCCATCTGACGCTCGTGCCGCAGGTGAAGGCGGCCCTTGAAGCTGCGGGGCGCGACGACATCATGATCGTGGTCGGCGGCGTGATCCCGCCGCAGGACATGGACGAGCTGCGCGCAAGCGGCGCCGCCGCCATCTTCCCGCCGGGCACCGTCATCGCCGAAGCCGCGGTGCAAATCCTCGAAGAGCTGAACGACCGGCTCGGCTATGCGCAGAAGGAACGGCCTGCGGCGGAGTGATCCGTTTCGTGATTTTGGCCTGAGAAGATCCCGCGCTATGCTTCCCTGAACAGGGAGGACCCAATGCGCCTTTTCAGCATCGCAGCCATCGCACTTGCGCTCACGGGCGCGCTCAATTCCGCGAGCGCCCAGCAGGCCAGTGAAATCCGCATCTCGAAGGGCTTCGGCATTCTCTATCTGCCGCTCATCGTGATGCAGGAGCAAAAGCTGATCGAGGCGAAGGCCGCAGAAGCAGGGCTTGGAACGGTCAAGGCGTCATGGTTCACCTTTGATGGCGGCAATGTCATCAATGACGCGATGATCGCGGGCACGCTCGATGTGGCGGGCATTGGCGCGCCGGGTTTCATCACGCTGTGGTCGAAGGGCAAGGGCAATCCGAAGACCGAAGTCATCGGCGTCAGCGGGCTCAGCTCCACCTCGCTCTATCTCAACACCAACAATCCCGCGATCAAATCGCTGAAGGATTTCACCGAGAAGGACAAGATCGCCCTGCCGGGCGTGAA
>CANGOK010000178.1 GCA_947455285.1 Beijerinckiaceae bacterium
AGGGGTACGGGGTGGGGGTCGTGAGGCCTTTCGAAGCGAGCATGTTTGCAGACTCGCTCACGATCAGCGCCTCACGACCCCCACCCCGTCCGCTACGCGGCCGACCCTCCCCACAAGGGGGAGGGTAAACTCAAAAATCTCAGACCTGCGTCAGCATCTTGTCGACGCCGGACTCTTCGGTGCCGGTGGCGGCTTCTTCGAGATTCAGCGTCTTCACCACGCCGTCTTCGACGAGCATGGAGAAGCGACGCATGCGCAGGCCAAGGCCGCGTTCGGTCAGGTCGAGGTTGAGGCCAGCGGCCTTGGTGAAATTGGCGCTGCCATCGGCCAGGAATTCAACCTTGTCACCGCAGTTGGTGGCGTCGCGCCAGGCGCCCATCACGAAGGCGTCGTTGACGGAGGTGACGGCGATCGTGTCGACGCCCTTGGCCTTCAGCTCATCATACTTGTCGCGATAGCCGGGCAGGTGATTGCGATGGCAGGTGGGCGTGAAAGCGCCGGGAAGGCCGAAAAGAACGACTTTCTTACCCTTGAAAACCTCGGCGGAGGTCTTGGGCTTGGGACCATCGCTGGTCATCACCGTGAAAGTCACGTCTGGAAAGTGGTCGCCTACCTTGATCATGAATCATCTCCCTCTGATGCCGTTCAAAGCGGTGCATCGCTATTTCTTTTAGGGCTTCGCCAGGCCCGCGTCGAGGGTGGTTCTGATTTCAAAGGCCTTGCTGGGGTAAACGAGGGTCAGCGTCACCTCGACGGGGCCGCTGGCGGGCTCCGCAGGCTTTTGCGCAAGGACGAGATCAAAGCCCTCGCCTACGCGCTTCGTATCGAAAAACCAGTCCTGTGGTCCCTCGGCGAAGAGATCGGTTGGCGCTTCGCCGGTGAAACGGATCGTCCAGAGATTCGGGTCTGATCCTTTTGTCATGACAGCTTGCGGCGCTGCGGGATCGCCAGCCGGATGGGGCGTGCGAGCGAGCCATGAGCGCAACAGAGCGGCTTCCGCGCTTTGTCCGGCTGCTGGGGTCAGATCGAGCCGCAGCTCGGCCCTCGCGGGAATGCAGATCTGTTCGCAGGTCGCATAGTCGAGCTTGAGGGCGAGGGTGACGGGCCGCGCGGGATCGACGGGCGTGACGAGCAGGGGGAAGACCACCTCATCCATATAGCCGAAGGCCTCGCCGCCAGCTTCGGGATAGCGGCGCGGCGGGGGGAATAGAGGCGTGGCGCTCGCAAGATTCTTCGAGCCTTCGAAGGAGAAGGTGGGCGAGATGCCCGCGTCCCCCGGCAACTTCCAGTAAGTCAGGCTCTTCGGCGCAAGGCGGATCTCCACCCCTGCGAGATACCGCACCCCGTCCAGCCCCCCCGCCCCAAGCAGACGCGCCCGTGATTTTTCGCTCTGTGAGAAGGGCGAGGCCTGCGCTAGCGCGCCGCCGGCTGCCGACAGGATCGACATCAGGACGATGGTCGCCATGGCGAGGGTTCGGGCCGCGGTCGGTTTGGACATGGAACGCTTGTACTCCCTCGCCTGTTGAGGCGCCATGACAGATCGCATGTAAGGGCGTCTCAGCCGCTTCTTGGCGCCGCTGCTATGAAGGCATACGATGACCGACATGAGTCTCGACAAGATCAGGTCCAGCCGGAAACGGCGCGGTTATCTCGAAGGGCAGATCCTCGTCGCCATGCCTGGCATGACGGACCAGCGTTTCGCCAGATCCGTGATCTATCTTTGCGCCCATTCCAAGGAAGGGGCGATGGGGATCGTCGTCAATCAGAAGGCCAAGCGGGTCTCGTTTTCCGATCTTCTGGTCCAGCTTGAAGTCATCAACGAGCAGGA
This sequence comes from Beijerinckiaceae bacterium, assembly GCA_947455285.1. Classification (GTDB taxonomy): domain Bacteria; phylum Pseudomonadota; class Alphaproteobacteria; order Rhizobiales; family Beijerinckiaceae; genus Terripilifer. The sequence goes on from CANGOK010000178.1 coordinate 1,829, forward strand.
AGTCATTCGCCTCCCCAAACGCGCAGGCGGCGTCCAGGTCCTCAAAGGCGGGCCGGTCGAGACGCAGCGTGGCTTTGTGCTCCATTCCTCGGACTATCATGTCGAGGATACGACCATGCCCATCGACAAGACCGTTTCGCTCACTGCGACGGTGGATATCCTGAGGGCCATCGCTCAGGGAACGGGGCCTTATCAGGCGGTGCTGGCGTTGGGATACGCTGGCTGGTCGCCGGGGCAGCTTGAAAAAGAAATCCAGCAGAACGGCTGGCTGAGTTGCGAAGCGGATGCAGACCTGATTTTCGGCGCCGATCTCGACTCAAAATATGGCCGCGCCATGCGCAAGATCGGCATTGATCCGGCGATGTTGGCGAGCGAGGCTGGGCACGCCTGACATAATTTTCGAGTGAGCTTTACGCCGCTACGTCCGTCGGGGCGCCCATCAGCTTGCGGGCCTCCACCGGCGAAATGTTCTGTCCAAAGACGGCGCCCTGTCCAAAGGCGCAGCCGATCTGGAACAGTTCGATCACATCGCTTTCGCTCTCGGCGCCTTCGGCGATCACGTCCATGTCATTGTCGAGCGCCATGGTCACCATGGAGCGCAACATGCGCGAGCGCGAGCCCCGCGCGGACAATTGCACAAAGGCGCGGTCGATCTTGATCGTGTCGAAAACAAATCGCTGGAAATAGGACAGCGAGGAGTAGCCAGTGCCGAAATCGCCGAGCACGAGGCCTGCGCCAAGTTCGCGCAGACGCACCAGAAGCTGGGCGGCGTGTTCGGGGTTTTCCATCATCAGATGTTCAGGAATTTCGAGCTTCAGCGAGCCCCGGCTGACGCCTGAACGCGTCAGCACCGATTTCACATCCGCGACGAGATCGTGACGCAATAGCTGGCGTGAGGGAATGCGCACGGTCGCATAGATCGGCGGATCGACGTTGAGCGCCGTCTGCCAGGATGAAAGCTCACGCGCAGCGCGCTCCAGCGCATAGATGCCGAGATCACCGATCAGGCCTGTCTCTTCGGCCAGAGGCACGAAGTCTGCCGGCGTCAGGCGCCCCAGACGCGGGTGGTTCCAGCGCAACTGGCTTTCAAAGCCCGCGATGGTGCGATCCTGAAGCCGCACGATGGGCTGGAATAAAATATTGATTTCGTTCCGTTCCAGCGCGCGCCGCAAATCCGCCTCAAGCGCCTGCCGATCAGAGCGGCTTGAAGCCATGCTCGGCTTGAACATCTCGACCCGATTGCCGCCGCTTCGCTTTGCGAAAGCCATGGCGATCTCGGCCTCTTTCAGCATGTCTTCGGGTTTCGCGTTTTGCTGGGGGTCGCCAAGCGAAATGCCCACCGAAACCGAAAGCGCAATTTCACGATCGTTGAATGTCACGGGCATGGCCACCGTCTTGCGCACCCGGTCCGCCAGCGCGTTGACGCCGGCCGAGCCGCTTTCAGACAGGACCATGATCGCGAACTGGTCGCTCGCGATGCGCGCCAGCGTATCCTGCGGATTGAGCATGCGCCCGAGCCTGCGCGCCGAGGTCAGCAGCACGGAATCGCCGGCAGCGAGCCCGGCGGCGTCATTGACCTGCCGGAACCGGTCGAGATCGACTGCGATGACTGAAGGGCGGAGCTGGCCCGTCACGCGGGCATTGCGGATCGCGACATTGAGCCGATCGAAGAAGAGCTCGCGATTGGGCAGGCCGGTCAGATTGTCGTGAACGGCGTCATGCAACATCCGCTCTTCGGAGACCTTGCTTTCCGTGATGTCGGCGAGCGTGCCCACCACACGGATCACTTCGCCATCGGCGCCGACGACAGGCCGCGCTTTCAGGAGGAACCAGAGATAATCGCGATCCTCGCCGCGCAGGCGGAATTCGAGATGGATGCGCCCGCGCCGCTGCTCCAGCACCGTATCGAGGCAGGTGCTGTAACGGTCGCGGTCGAAGGGGTGCAGCACATCGAACCAGCCAGAAGCCGGCCCATCGAGCGTGCCCGGCTCCATGCCCAGCGAGTGCTCGGCCTCGTTGCTGATGTGGATATGGTCGGCGGTCACGTCCCAGTCGAAGATGATGTCGCCAGCGCCTGTCAGCGCCAGCGCCTTACGCTCGACATCCGAGACCGCGCCCTGAGCCAGGCCGCCAGCCGAAAAGGCGTTCTGCATGACCGTGAAGCCGATCAGCATGACGATCAGCACGAGTCCGCCAACCAGCGCAGGCGAGACGAGATCGTTGGTGAGATAGCCGGTCACCGTGAAGGCCGCGGCGCAGACCCACATGAACAGCAGGAACCAGGTCGGGATCAGCATAACCGCGCGGTCGATGCCGTGCAGGGCGAGATAGATCACGAGAATGAAGCCGACGATGGCCACGGTCGCCAGCGAGATGCGCGCCACGCCTGCCGCGACCGGCGGATCGTAGATGGCGATGCCCGCAAGGAGCGTCAGAAGCGCAAGCCAGCCGATGACCACATGGGAGGCGCGCACATGCCAGCGGCTGAGATTGAGATAGGCGAAGAGGAAGACCGACAGCGTGGCGGCCAGAAACGTCTCTGCGCTGGCGCGCCAGATCTGGTCGCTCGAGCCGCCAGAGCCAAGGATTTTCTGCCAGAAGCCGAAGTCGATGCAGACATAGACCAGCACCGCCCAGGCGAGCGCCGCCGCGGCCGGGAAAATCACCGCGCCCTTCACCACGAAGACGATGGTGAGGAAGAGGGCGAGAAGGCCCGCGATGCCGATGACGATGCCCTTGTAGAGGGTGAGGCTCGTCACCTTGTCCTTGTAGGCGTCGGGCTCCCACAGATAGAGCTGGGGCAGGTTCGGCGTGCGCAGCTCGGCCACATAAGTGATGGTCGTGCCGGGGTCCAGCGTCAGGCGGAACACATCCGCGTCGCCGCTCTCCTCGCGCTCAGGCGGAAAGCCCTGGCTCGCGGTGATGGCCGAGACGCGCGAGGCGCCAAGGTCCGGCGAAATGACGCCCGAGCCCACCAGCCGGAAATAGGGGGCGACGATCAAGCGCTCGATCTGTTCTTCGGTGTCGTTGGTGAGCGCGAAGACGATCCAGGCGGGCTTGGTGCCGGCCTCGCGGGCGCTCACCTCGATGCGGCGCACGATGCCATCCGAGCCTGGCGCGGTCGAGACCTGCAGGCGGTCGCCCTGCGAATCGTTGCGCTCAACTGCATTGGTCAGGTCGATCGCCTGCGCATCCAGCGGCACGCGCACGGATTCGACCGCGCTTGCGGGCCGGGCGACGCCGATCAGCACGGCGATCAGGAGGATGAGATGCAGTATCCGGCGCACTGGTACCTGATTGTCAGCGGCGCCCCTCAGGGCGGGAGAAGCGTTGAACTGAACCCCGACCGTGTCGGAAATGTGATTGGTATAGGCTGACAGGGGGCGAGACAAGCCGGCGGCCTAGCGCGGGACGCTGGGACGCACAGGATCATTCTCCAGAAGCCCGTAGAGAACATGGTCCTGCCAGACGCCATTGATTCGCAGATAGGCCCTCGCATAGCCTTCGCGGGTGAAGCCTACGCCCTCCAGCAGCCGCATGGAGGCGATGTTATTGGGCAGGCAGGCGGCTTCCACGCGGTGCAGGCGCAGGGTCGAGAAGGCGTAGCCCGCCGCCGCCCGCACGGCCTTGGCCATATAGCCCTTGCCCGCATGGGGCTTGCCCATCCAATAGCCCATGGTCGTGGTCTGGGCGACGCCACGGCGCACTTGTCCGAGCGTCAGGCCGCCCATCAGCACGTCGTCACGGGCGCGAAAAATGAAGAAGGGATAGGAGCGATCCCTTTCGATTTCGTCCGCGTGACGGCGCAGCCGAGCGCGAAATGCGCTGCGGGTATGGTCGTCGTTGTTCCAGGTCGGCTCCCAGGGGATCAGGAAATCCCGGCTGAACTCCCGCACCCAGCGCCATTGTTCGAAATCGCGCATCAGCCCGGGGCGAAGGTAGACGCCGTCGCCCTTGATGAAATGCGTTTCGTCGATCGATGGGCCGAGCCGAAAGAGAGCCATGGCAAGACTTTAGAGCGAAGTGAGCCTTTGCGCGACTCTGTCTGGCGCAGGCGCTTTGGCGGCGTCGCCCACGACAGCCACGGTGGGCGGGGTGCGCAGGGCCGCAAGGCCCGCCATTCGGACTTCTTCCAGCGTGAGCGCGTCAATTTTCTCGATCATCTCCGCGCGGGTGACGAGGCGCCCAAAGGCCAGCATCTGGCGGGCGATCTGGTCGGCGCGGGCCGCGGGCGATTCGAGAGCGGTCAGCAGCGAAACCTTGGCCTGAGCCTTGGCCCTTTGCATTTCGTCTGAGGTGAGCCCCTGCGCTGCGCCCGCTATGCAATCCAGCGAGACGTTGACGAGGTCGGGCACATCACGATGGGAGGCCGCCGCATAGAAGCCAAAGAGACCGGTGTCCGCGTAGCCCCAGTGGAAGGAGTAGATGGAATAGGCTAGGCCGCGCGCCTCCCGCACTTCCTGAAACAGCCGCGAGGACATGCCTCCGCCCACCGCGTTGGCGAAGACATGGGCGGCATAGGTCGCAGGATCGTTATAGGAGGCGCTTTCGAAGCCGATCACCACATGGGTCTGTTCGAGCTTGCGCTTCTTGCGCAATTCGCCGCCCCGGTAATGGGCGCGCGTAGGTTCGCTGCGCAGGCGCGGCAGGCCTTCGAAACGTGCCGCGGTTTCATCGACGATGCGCTGATGCTCAAGCGCGCCCGCCGCCGCCACCACCGCGCCCGGCGTCCCATAATGCTGGGCGAGATAGGCGCGCAGCGCAGGCGCATCAAAGCTCGCCACACGCTCGGGCGTGCCGAGGATCGGGCGACCGATGGGCTGGTCGGGATAGGCTGCGTCGTTGAAGAGATCGAAGACGAGATCGTCGGGCGTATCATGCGCCTCGCCGATCTCCTGCGTGATGACGCCCTTCTCGCGCTCCAGCTCCGCCGGATCAAAGGCGCTGTCGGTGAGGATGTCCGAGAGAATGTCGAGGGCGAGGCCGCTGTCCTGAGCGAGCAGTCGCGCCTGATAGGATGTGTATTCGACGCTGGTGGCCGCGTTGAGGTCGCCGCCTGCGCTCTCGATCTCTTCGGCGATGGCGCGCGCATTGCGTCGGCGCGTGCCCTTGAAGGCCATGTGTTCGAGCAGGTGGGAGATCCCATGCTCCTGCTCGCTCTCGTTGCGGGCGCCCGCGCC
>CANGOK010000179.1 GCA_947455285.1 Beijerinckiaceae bacterium
CGTAATGCATCGGACCCTCCCGGTCTTTCGAATTGTTAAGGCTCAGGCCTTGGAGCGGCCGCCCTTCAGGCGAGCAAGATAATCGATCACCTCAGCCTCGCTGACGACATCGGCATATTTGGCGTTCATATCGAAGAGGTTCGCCTCATGTGGCGAAGGGTGACGGTCGCCGCACGCGTCGGCGACCACGATCGTGCGAAACCCATGCGACATCGAATCAACGCAGCTGGCGCGTACGCAGCCGCTCGTTGAAAGGCCGGTGAGGATCACGCTGTCGATGCCTCCTGCCGTCAATGTAGAGGCGAGCGAGGTGCCGAAGAAGGCGCTAGGGTATTGCTTCGAGACGATGATCTCGTCGTCATAGGGAACGAGCCCGTCAGCAAAGGCGGCGGTCTTCCGGCCTTTGATGAAGTTATGCAGCGGCTTCGCCTTTTCGTAAAAGCGACCGCCATTGATGCCGCCTTCCTGATAGACGACTTCTGTGAGCACCAAAGGAACACCAGCCGCGCGCGCGACCTCACGAATGCGCAGCGCAGACGCGAGCGCGGATTCCACGCCCGCATAAAGCTCGCAGGCGGGATCGAAATAGGCCTGCGCGAAATCGACCAGAACCAGCGCTGGCCGCTCGCCGAAGCCGACCTGATTGGCGAAGGCGCGCTTGTAATTTTCGATCAGGTCTTCCGTCATTTCGACTGCTCCGAAAATAGCCAGGGCTGCGCCATGCGATGCTGCGCCTCGAAACCGGAGATGGCCTCGCCTTCTTCGCGCAGCAGGATGTCAGTTTCGTCCCACCCGTTCAACAAGGCCATGCGCTGGCCTTCGGGCAAGTCGATGGAAGCGACGATCTCGTTGTCGACGCAGAGGATGCGCTCTTCGAGATCGACGCGAAATCGCGCGCCGCGTTGCGCCGCCGCGCCAATGCGCGCCACCATCTCCTCGGGCAGGGCGAGGGTGAGCAGACCGTTCTTCAGCGCATTGCCCGCGAAAATCTCGCCAAAGCTGGGCGCGATCACGCAGCGGACGCCGAAGCCAGTCAGCGCCCAAACCGCCTGCTCGCGGCTTGAGCCGCAGCCAAAGCCAGATCCCGCGATCAGCACCTCAGCGCTTGAAAACGGCTCAGTGTCGAGAATGAAGCCTTCCTTGGGTGCGCCATCTTTGTCGAAGCGACGGTCACGGAAGAGATAGGGGCCAAGACCGTCGCGATCCATCAGCAGCAGATAGCGCGCGGGGTAGATCGCATCCGTATCGATGTTCTGCTCGGGCATATAGGCGCCGAGCGATTCGATGCTCTTGAAGCCCGTCACGACGCAGCTCCCGTGAGTTTGCGGACATCCGTCAGGTGGCCAGTGATGGCGGCGGCGGCGGCCATGGCTGGGCTCATCAGATGGGTGCGCCCCCCGACGCCCTGACGTCCCTCGAAATTGCGGTTTGAGGTGGAGGCGCTGCGCTGACTCTGCGCCAGCGTATCGCCATTCATGCCAACGCACATTGAGCAACCGGGCTCGCGCCACTCAAAACCTGCGTCGAGGAAGATCTTCGCGAGACCTTCGCGCTCCGCCTGCTCGCGCACGAGGCCGGAGCCCGGCACGACGAGAGCCTTCACGCGATCAGCGACGCGTCGTCCAGCGGCGACGGCGGCCGCGGCGCGCAAATCCTCGATGCGACTGTTGGTGCAGGAGCCGATGAACACCACGTCGATCGCTATATTCTCGAGAGCCTCGCCCGGTTTCAGGCCCATATAAGCGAGGGCGCGGCGTCGACGCTCTCGGCGGGTCGGCTCAGCCTCATCATCTGGCGAAGGCACGCGCGAGCCGATGGGCGCTGCGTCTTCTGGCGACGTGCCCCAGGTGACATGCGGTTCGACCTGCGAGACATCGAGCGTGAGTTCACGGTCGAAGACGGCGTCAGAGTCGGAAGGGAGCGTACGCCAATAGGCGAGCGCGCGCTCGAACATCTCGCCCTTGGGCGCCATGGGGCGGCCGCGCAGATAGGCGAAGGTTGTTTCATCAGGCGCGATGAGCCCCACGCGCGCTCCGGCCTCAATCGACATGTTGCAGAGCGTCAGTCGTTCAGCCATCGACATGGCCGAGATGACCGGCCCCGCATATTCCACCGCATGGCCTGCGGCGCCGTTGGCGCCAATGCGCGCGATGAGCGCGAGGGCGATGTCCTTGGCGGTGACGAAGGGGCTTCGCTCGCCCACAAAGTTCACCCGCATGGTGCGCGCGCGCTGCTGGCGGATGGCCTGCGTCGCCATCACAATCCCGCATTCGGAAGCGCCGATGCCGAACGCGAGACAGCCGAAGGCGCCATGGGTCGAGGTATGGCTATCGCCGCAGGCGAGCACGATGCCCGGCAGGGTGAAGCCCTGTTCTGGCCCGATGACATGGACGATGCCCTGACGCTTGTCATTGAGCGGAATGAAGGGAATGTCGTGACGCGCCACGTTCTCGACAAGCCGCTGCGTCTGCGCGCGCGCCAGCGGATCGGCGATCGGCAGATGTCGATCCACCGTCGAGACAACATGGTCCGGCACCGCCAGATTGGCGCTGGGGCGACGAACCCTGCGGTTCTTCTTCTCAATGGCGATGAAGGACTGCGGCGTGCTCACTTCGTGCAACAGATGCTTGTCGACATAGAGCAACGCCGAGCCATCGTCATAGGCGCGTATGACGTGGCTATCCCAAAGCTTGTCGTAAAGCGTCCGTCCCATCGCCGCCCTTTCCTCGCTCAGGGAATCTGCGCGAATTTCTTCTCGAAATCCCAGACCTCCTGGAAGCCGAGCAGCTTGTTGAACTCCGTGAAGGAGTAGAGGTCGATATCCCCGCTCGTCTCGCCATGGGCGTGAAGATCCGCATAGGCCTTGCGCAACGCAGCGCCTGCAGAGAGGAAGCCGATGGCGGGGTGGATGGCGATGGAATAGCCCATTTCCTTCAGCGTGTCGGCGCTCAGCAGCGGGGTGCGGCCGCCATTGACGATATTGGCGAAGAGCGGGGCGTCGATGGCCTGCGCGATGGCGTGCATTTCTTCGACGCTCTCGGGCGATTCCACGAAGACCACATCGGCGCCTGCTTTTGCAAAAGCCTGGCCGCGGCGGATCGCTTCATCAAGGCCAAGCCCCGTGCGCGCATCGGTGCGCGCGATGATGAGGAAATCATCGCTGCGGCGGCTGTCGACGGCGACTTCAATCTTGCGCAACATATCGTCAAGCGAGGTCACGCGGCGGTTCGGCGTATGGCCGCACTTCTTGGGGAATTCCTGATCTTCGATCTGGATGGCGGTGACGCCCGCGTCCTCATAGCCCTGCACAGTGTAGCGCACATTGAGCAAGCCGCCGTAGCCGGTGTCAGCGTCGGCGATGACCGGGCGCGTGGTGCGCTTCACGATCTGGCCGATACGCTCCACCATGTCGCGATAGGTGGCGATGCCTGCGTCTGGCAGGCCAAGGTAGGACGCCACCGTTCCATAGCCCGTGACATAGAGCGCCCTGAAGTCGATTGTGTCGGCGATCAGCGCCGAGATGAGATCGAATACGCCGGGCGCCACGACGAAGTCGCCGTTCTTCAGAGCCTGCTTCAGTTTCGGATCGGCCATTCTTCACGCCCTCAGTTCGATTAATGCAAGTTTCGGTTCGTATAGGTTCAAGCGCCCTCGCAGACAAAGCTCGGGCGGAAGTCGCAACCGCAACGCTCGACGCGAAAGCCAATGGCGTTGCGGATGTGAGAAGGGGCGATGAGCGAACCATCCTGCGCCGCGCGCTCAAGCAACCCCATGCGGCTCGCCACCGCTTGCTCCGCGTTGGTGCAAAAGGCGCTTGTCCATTCAGGCTTAAACACCTGCGCGGGCGAATGGATCGCATCGCCGCAGAAGAGGGCGTGACGGCTTTCGCCATAGTCGAGATCAAGGCCAATCTGCCCGGGCGAATGGCCCGGCAGAGGCAGCACGGTGAGGCCGCGCGTGATTTCAAACCCATCGGTCACGGTCTCGACAAGGCCGGCCTCGATGACGGGAAGCACACTGTCCGCATAGGCGCCGTGATTTGCGACGCCAGGCGCACGCACCTCCTCGGTCTGCCAGGCGGCGAGCTCGGCTTTACCTATCATGTAGCGTGCATGGGGGAAGGTCGGAACCCAGCGACCATTTTCAAGGCGCGTGTTCCAGCCCACATGGTCCGCATGGAGATGCGTGCAGAGGACGACGTCGACGTCGTCAGGCGTTACGCCCGCAGCGGCGAGGGAACGCAGATAGCTCGTCCCCTTTCTCTGGTGCCAGTCCTTGCGCCGTCCGCGCTCCTTGTTTTCGCCTACGCAGCTGTCGATCAGGATTGTCAGCCCGCCAACGCGCAGAACGAAGCTCTGCACGCCAAGCAGCAGATCGCCCGTCTCGAAGTCGACATGATCAGGCGCGAGCAGGGCGGCGTGCGGGCGCAGATCATCGAGCTGCGCGCGGGGGAACAGAAAGGAAAGACCAAGCGCAAATGGGTCGAGGTCGACCACGCGCTCAACGGTGGCAAGTCCGAGCTTCATCCGGGCGCCTCCAAATTTGCTCCTTTTACTCGACGGATTCGAGATCGCGCAGCGACTGAATCATCGAGGAACGCATGAGGTAGTCCTTGTGCTTAACCGGATCCGCCACAACAGCGCGCAACTCGTCATGATAGGCCCGGCGCGCCGCGGGATCGGTCTCGTTCATGATGCGGCGGTTGCGCAGGGTCTGCGCCTGCACGGCGTCGAGCGCCGCCTTGCGACGTTGGCGCTCGTAGCGGCCCATGAGCTCAAGCGGCGCGCGGCCGTTCCAGACCTCAATGAGCTTGCTCGTCAGGTTGAACACGTCCTGAATGCCGCCGTTCATGCCCATGCCGCCGAGAGGATTGTTCACATGCGCCGCATCGCCCGCGAGGAAGATGCGCCCGTGAACATAATTGCGCGCCACGCGCTCATTCACGCGATAGTCCGTCGCATGAACGATCTCGTAACCAGCGGGATTGGGACAAACGGCCTGCAGACGCGCCTGCATGGCGTCTGGATGCTTGATCTGCTCGAGGGTGAGGTTCGAGTCAGTCGGCAACAGCACGCGCCAGAGGCTGGGCGTGCGCAGCAGCACGACCCATTCGCTGGGATCGGTGATGTAGGCGATGGTCGCAAGGTCGTCGAAATGCTTCTCGAAGGGGAAGGTTGTCGACATCGAGAGGAAGATTTCGGGCAGGGTCTGCCCCTCGAACGGCACGTCCAGCGCCTTGCGGATCACGCTGCGCGCGCCGTCGGCAGCAATTAGATATTTGCAGCGCATCGTTTCTTCGCTGCCGTCAGGATGACGCACGCGAAGCTGCACGCCTGAATCGTCCTGCGTGACGCCGAGCGCTTCGGTCTCGTACATAAGCTCTACATTTTCATCAGCTTCAAGGATCGCGCGCAGCTCTTCCGACAATTTCCACTGTTCGCACTGGATGCGATAGGGATGGGCGGTTTCGCCCTCAAGAATGGAAAGATCGAAAGTAGCGATCACGCCTTCCTGCCGGTCGCGGAACTGCCAGTGCGGCGCGATGAGGCCGCGCTCGATGAGGCGGGGAGTAACGCCGAATTGATCAAGGAGGTCGAGGGTCGCGGAATGAAAGGTGGAGGCGCGGAGATCGAGCGGCAGTTCGTGATGCAGTTCAAGGATCGTGGTCCTGATCCCAGCCTTGCCGAGACATGCTGCGGCGACAAGGCCAACCGGACCCGCACCAACGATGATGACCCTGTCTTCGGTGTTCGACATGCGATCCCCCGGTTCTATCTTTTGAAGCCATGCTCGATGATGACTGTGCATCAGATGTTTGGACATATCAATCGAAATGTCCCCTGTTGTTCGAACCTATCTGCCCCGCTTTGAGGAAATTGTTGGCATCAATTCCCAGCAGGGCTTGAAATGAGGCCGATTGCGCGAAAATGACGCTTGCCTTCCCCTGAATTCGATTCCAAAAATGTATGGACAAATCAGCGGTGGGGGGTGTTGCGGCCGAGACGCATAATTGCGTCGGGGCGCGCAAGCTGGAGTTTAGCAGCGATATGGCTCGAATTTGGACGACTGCCTGCCGGGGCGCGGAACGTCAGGGCGAACCTCAGGGACCGCACTGATGCTTTTCCTTCAGCAAACCGTCAATGGCCTGATGCTTGGAAGCGTCTATGTGACGGTGGCGCTGGCCTTCACACTCACCATCGGCATTCTGAATTTTCTGAATTTCACCATACCGACCCTCTTCATGTTCACCGCCATGATGGGTTGGGCGCTCGCCAAATGGGGCGTGCCGGGAGGCCTGACAGGGCCGCTCTGGTGGCCTGTCGCGCTCCTAATCGCTACCGTGCTCGTGGTGGTGATCTCGCTCGTCATCGAGCGGTTCACCTTCCGCTACATGAAATCAAAATACGGCGACTCGACGGAACATGCGATCCCGCTCGTCAGTTCGCTTGGCTTCCTGCTCGTCATCGAAAACCTAGTGCGCATCGGCTATGGTACGGACGCGCAGCGTTTCCCCGGCCTTTCAATGGACATTACGCTGAATGTCGCGGGCGTGCTGCTGCGCTTGCCTCAATTGCTCAGCCTTATCGCCGTCTGTTTCATCGTGGCCGGACTTAACGCCCTGCTCGCGCGCAGCCGCATCGGCCGCGGGTTGCGCGCCATCGCTGAGAGCCCAGATGCAGCGAATATCCTTGGCGTCGACACCAACCGGGTCGTCGCAGCCGTCTTCATGCTCGGAGGACTGCTCTGCGCATTCGCAGGAGTGCTCTTCGTCATCAACTACGGCGAGGTGTCGCCGCAGATCGGCGAAGACATCGGCAGCAAAGCCATCGCAGGGATGGTGATCGGCGGCCTTGGCTCCATCTGGGGCGCGGTTGTAGGCGGCGTCATCATTGGCCTTGCGGAGATGATGACCATCCATTTCTTCGGCGCCGATACGGTGCAGATGGTCGTCTGGGGATTGCTGATCCTCGTGCTGGTGATCCGCCCGCAGGGCCTCTTTGGCCAC
>CANGOK010000180.1 GCA_947455285.1 Beijerinckiaceae bacterium
GCGATCACGGCGCCGCTCACGCCATCGCCGCGGGTCAGCGCTATGGACAGGCCATAGGCCGCGACCAGCGCGCCGGGAATGGCCAGCGCCCGCGCGCGGAAATCGTTGAGCAAGCCCGCCAGCAGGCGAGCGCAGAAAATCGCAAAGACCGCGATCAGCGACCAGGACCACCGCGGCTCCACGACGAGGTGGTTCTGCATGTCCTGCTCGCTGCGGAAGGCAAGAATGGGAAAGGACAATCCAAAAGTGACGAGAGCCGCGAAGCCCGCATCCGCCAGAGCAGTTTGAAGCGCGGGGCGCCGCCCGTTCACCTGCGCCGCCATGGTCAGACCTTCTCCACTTCGGGCCGCCCAAGCAGGCCCGTGGGCATGAAGACGAGCGTGACGGCGAGCACGCTGAAGGCTGCGACATCCTTATAGTCTGCGGAAAAATAAGCGGCCCAGAAGGTTTCGATCAGGCCGATCAGCAGTCCACCAATGACAGCGCCCGGCAGGGAGCCGATGCCGCCAAGCACCGCAGCCGTAAAAGCCTTCACGCCCGGCGTGAAGCCATCGGAGAAATTCACCACGCCATAATAGAGCATGTAGAGCGCGCCCGCGACGGCCGCCAGCGCCGCGCCGATGACGAAGGTGAGGGAGATTGTGCGGTCGACGTCAACGCCGAGGAGCGCCGCCATTTTCCGGTCCTGCGCGCAGGCCCTCTGGGCGCGCCCCAAAGCAGTCTTCTGCACAAGAAACCAGAAGCCAAAAAGCAAGAGCGCCGTCACCACCATGATAAGGATCTGCTTGTAAGAAATGGTGACGCTAAGCGGGCCATCGGTCAGGTGGATGAGATCAGTGAACATGGGCGGCACGGTCTTGTTGCGCGGCCCCTGCGCCACCTGAACAAAATTCGACAGCAGGATCGACATGCCGATAGCGGAGATCAGCGGCGCCAGCCGAAACGACCCACGCAAGGGTCTATAGGCCACGCGCTCGATGGCCCAGTTCCAGAGCCCAGTAAACGCCATGGCCGCCACCAGCACGATCAGAAAGGCCAGCGGCATGGAGGCGAGGCCAAGAAGCTGCGTCAGGATCATGAAGATCAGGAGGGCGATGAAGGCGGAGAGCATGAACACATCGCCATGGGCGAAATTGACCATGCCGATGATGCCGAAGACCATCGTATAGCCAATGGCGATCAACCCATAGATCGAGCCTAGCGTCAGCCCGTTGATGAGTTGCTGCAGGAAATTTTCCATGAAAGCGCAGGCGCTCCTGAATCGGCGTGGCACGCCAGACCGAATCTCAGAATAGCAATTGTCGGCGCGGAGGGCGAATGGGGTCAGACGCTCGGCCTAGCGATAATCCCCGCTCCTGACTTGCGCCAAACCCTCTGGCGTTGCATCTAGGCGCCATGGGCGCTCGCTTGGCGGCGCCATACAAGGCTTGACGCCAATCAAGGGGACGACGCGCATGGCGATGACGATGAAGGGGGAGGTCAACCTTCCCGCCGACCGGCAGACGGTTTGGGAAAAGCTCAACGACACCGAGGTCCTCAAAGCCTGCATCCCCGGCTGCCAGACCCTCGACAAGACCGAAAACGGCCTCTCCGCCGTGGTCAAGGTCAAGGTTGGCCCGGTTTCGGCGACCTTCAAGGGCAATGTGGAGCTGACCGACCTAGACCCACCTAACGGCTACCGGATCTCGGGCTCGGGCGAAGGCGGCATCGCGGGCTTCGCCAAGGGGGGCGCCAATGTGCGCCTGACCGACGCGGAAGGCGGCGGCACCTTGCTCTCCTATGATGTCGAGGCCAATGTGGGCGGCAAGATCGCCCAGCTCGGCGCGCGCCTCATCGACGGCGTCGCCAAGAAGAACGCCGACCAGTTCTTCGCGACCTTCGCCCAGATCGTCAGCGGCCCCGCCGCCTAAACATCGCAGCGCGCGGCGTGGTGCTGGACAATGCGCCAGACCCCGCCGCGCTCCGCGACGACCCAGGTCAGGCGGTAGCTGCGCGGCTCCGCCCCGAATCGGAACCGCCAGAAGCCGGCGGTGGCGAAGACGCCAGGCGCGACGCTCACAAGCTCCGGCTCCTCGAAGGCTTCAAGCGCCACATCGGGCGAAAGCCCGGCGAAATAGGCCCGCACCCCTTCATGACCCCGGTAAAGCTGTGGGGTCGAGCCAAAAAACAGCACATCGGGCGAATAGAGCGCGGCCAGCGCGTCAAGGTCGCGCGCGGCGAAGGCCTTCGCCCACCGGGTCCGCAAATCTCCTGCGATTCGAGCCTCTTCGCTCATGTCCGACCCTGCCTTTTCCTGGCCCGGCGCAGCCCGGCCCAACGCCTGCCAGCGTTCCACGCCGTAAACCGGGTGACAAGAGGGCCGCCGCCCCAGCAACTGCTTGCTTGACGCCGCCTGCTCGGCATATCAGGTTTAATCCAGTTTCGTTCTTTGGAGGGAATGCCCATGACCGCCGTATCCATGACGGTAAACGGACAGCACGTCAGCGCCGAGATTGATCCGCGCACCCTGCTCGTCCAGTTTCTGCGCGAACATCTTCGCCTGACGGGCACCCATGTCGGCTGCGACACCAGCCAGTGCGGCTGCTGCGTCGTTCATGTGAACGGCGACGCCATCAAGTCCTGCACCACCCTCGCCGCGACTTGCGACGGCGCAGACGTCGTCACCATCGAGGGGCTCGCCAAGGGTGACGTGCTGCATCCCATGCAGGCCGCCTTCCGCGAGAACCATGGCCTGCAGTGCGGCTTCTGCACCCCCGGCATGATCATGACCGCCGTTGAGCTGGTCCGCCGCAAGGGAACCGACCTCGACGAACACACGATCCGCGAGGAGCTGGAAGGCAACCTCTGCCGCTGCACCGGCTACCACAACATTGTGAAGGCCATTGGCGCGGGCGCGCAGGCCATGGGGGCGGCCGCCGAATAATCGGGCGCGCCGGCCCGCCCGGCGCACTTTCTTGTTTTATTTTGGGGAGACGAAACGATGACCGCGACAGGCATTGGCGCATCCGTCCGCCGCAAGGAAGATTTCCGCTTCGTGACCGGCAAGGGCCGCTATACGGACGATGTGAACCGTCCGGGCCAGGCCCACGCCTATTTCGTCCGCTCCCCCCACGCCCACGCGACGATCAACAAGATCGACGCCACCGAAGCCCTGAAGACCAAGGGCGTGCTCGCCGTTCTGACTGGTGACGACATCGCCGCCGACAAGGTGGGCGGCCTCATCTGCGGCTGGATGATCCACTCCAAGGACGGATCGCCGATGAAGGCGGGCGCCCATCCCGCCCTCGCCCAGGGCAAGGTGCGCTATGTCGGCGACCATGTGGCGGTCGTGATCGCCGAGACCTACGCCATCGCACGCGACGCGGGCGAGAAGGTCGTGGTGGATTACACCGTCCTCCCCGCCAACGCCGACACCGCATCCGCCGCAAAGCCCGGCGCACCCGTGGTGCATGATGTCGCCCCCGACAACATGGTCTATGACTGGAAGCTCGGCGACAAGGACGCGACCGACGCCGCATTCGCCAAGGCGAAGCACGTCACCAAGCTCGAAATCGTCAACAACCGCCTCGTGCCCAACCCCATGGAGCCGCGCGCGGCCGTCGGCGACTATGACGAGGGCAACGAAAGCTTCACCCTCTACACGACCAGCCAGAACCCGCATGTGGCCCGCCTCGTGCTCTCCGCCTTCATCGGCATCGCGCCCGAGCACAAGCTGCGCGTGATCGCTCCGGATGTGGGCGGCGGCTTCGGCTCCAAGATCTTCATCTATGCGGAAGAGACCATCTGCGTCTGGGCCGCGAAGAAGGTTCGCCGTCCCGTGAAATGGACGAGCGACCGCACGGAGGCCTTCCTCAGCGACGCCCATGGCCGCGACCATGTCACCCATGCGGAACTGGCGCTGGACGAGGCAGGCAAGATCCTCGGCCTGCGGGTCAAGACGATCGCCAATCTCGGCGCCTATCTCTCGACTTTCTCCTCGTCGGTCCCAACGTATCTCTACGCGCCGCTCCTTTCGGGCCAGTACAACATCCCCGCGATCTATGCGGAGGTGGACGGCGTCTACACGAACACGACCCCCGTCGACGCCTATCGCGGCGCAGGCAGGCCTGAGGCGACCTTCGTCGTCGAACGCCTGATGGAAGTCGCCGCCCGCGAGATCGGCCGCGATCCGGCAGACTTCCGTCGCCAGAACTTCGTGACCCAGTTCCCGCATCAGACGCCCGTCATCATGTGCTACGATGGCGGCGATTATCCCAAGTCTCTCGACAAGGCGCTGGAGCTCGCGGATTACGCCAGTATCGGCAAGCGCAAGGCTGAATCGGCGCGCAAGGGCCTGCTGCGTGGGATCGGCATTTCAGCCTATATCGAGGCCTGCGGCATCGCGCCCTCGGCGGCGGTGGGCTCGCTGGGCGCGGGCGTCGGCCTTTGGGAAAGCGCGGAAGTTCGTGTGAATCCTGTCGGCACGGTGGAGATCCTGACCGGCTCCCACTCCCATGGTCAGGGCCATGAGACCACTTTCGCCCAGCTCGTTTCAGACCGGCTCGGCATCTCCATCGACAATGTGGCCATCGTCCATGGCGACACCGACAAGGTGCAGATGGGCATGGGCACCTATGGCTCGCGCTCAGGCGCTGTGGGCATGTCAGCCATCGTCAAGGCGCTCGACAAGATCGAGGCCAAGGCGAAGAAGGTCGCGGGCCATGTGCTCGAAGCCTCGCCCGATGACATCGAGTTCAAGAACGGCAAGTTCTCGGTGAAGGGCACCGACAAGGAGATCGATTTCGCCTCCGTCGCGCTTCAGGCCTATATCGCGCACAAGTTCAATGGACAGGAGCTGGAGCCGGGCCTGAAGGAAAGCGCCTTCTACGATCCCACCAACTTCACCTTCCCCGCTGGCGTGCATATCTGCGAACTCGAAATCGACCCGCAGACGGGCGTCGTCGCCATCGACAAATGGACGGCGGTGGACGACTTCGGCAACCTCATCAATCCGATGATCGTCGAGGGCCAGGTTCATGGCGGCATCGCCCAGGGCATCGGACAGGCGCTGTTCGAAGGCGCAGTCTACAACAAGGACGGCCAGCTTCTCACCGCGAGCTACATGGATTACCAGATGCCGCGCGCCGGCGATCTGTTGTCCTATGACATCGCGGTGACGAACACGCCCTGCCCCTCGAACCCGCTGGGCATCAAGGGCTGCGGCGAGGCCGGCGCCATCGCCGCCCCGCCCGCCGTCGTCAATGCGCTGACCGACGCTCTGGGCCATGAAGATGTGCCCATGCCCGCAACGCCCCAGACCCTGTGGCGAGCGGCGCAGCGCGCGGTCACGAAAGCCGCCGCCCAATAACCTTTCCCGGCGCAAGCCGAACCCCTTATCGCCGCTCACGCAGCGAAGCTGATGGAGACGACCATGTATGAATTCACCTACCACCGGCCCGGCTCCGTCTCCGAGGCCGCCAAGCTTGCGGGCGAACATGCCGACGGCAAGATCCTCGCGGGCGGACAGACCCTGCTGCCGACCATGAAGCAGCGCCTCGCAGGCCCCTCGGACCTCATCGACCTCTCGCGCCTCGACGATCTGCGCGGCATCGAGGTGAAGGGCGGCGTCGTGACCATCAAGGCGCTGACGCGCCACGTGACTGTCGCGACCTCTGCGGACGTGAAGGCCGCCATTCCCGCGCTGGCCGAACTCGCTGGCATGATCGGCGACCCTGCCGTGCGCAACAAGGGCACCATCGGCGGCTCGGTCGCGAACAACGATCCGGCTGCGGACTATCCCTCCGCTTGCCTCGCGCTTGGCGCCACGATCACCACCAACAAGCGCGCCATCAAGGCCGACGATTTCTTCAAGGGCCTGTTTGAAACGGCGCTGGAGGAAGGCGAGATCATCACCAGCATCTCCTTCCCGGTTCCCGAAAAGGCGAACTACCAGAAGTTCCGCAACCCGGCCTCGCGCTACGCGCTCGTCGGCGTCTTCGTGGCCAAGACCGGCGGCCATGTGCGCGTCGCGGTGACGGGCGCGGGCTCGCGCGGCGTATTCCGCGTCAAGGATTTCGAAGCGGCTCTCGACGCGAATTTCGCCCCCGCCGCGCTTGACGGCAAAAGCGTCGCCGCCTCCGGCCTGAACTCGGACATTCACGCCGACGCAGAATATCGCGCCCACCTCATCACGGTCATGGCCAAGCGCGCGGTCGCCGCCGCGGCCTGATCGGGCATATCGAACAGCAAGGCCCCGGAGCTGAGAGGTTCCGGGGCTTTTTTTGTCGCAGAGAGGGCGTAATTGCCTGCCGTCGGCACAACTCCTATGCTCGGCCAACAATTGATGAAACGAGGCGCCGCCAGCGTGACTGACCTTCCCAATTCCATCGACGAAACGCTCGAACTGCTCAGCGGCGCCAATTATGTCGCCGATCGGTCGCTGGCGACCGTGCTGTTTCTTTCTCTGCGCCTGAAACGGCCGCTGTTTCTCGAAGGCGAGGCGGGGGTCGGCAAGACGGAGATCGCCAAGGTTCTCTCAAGCGCGTTGGGGCGCAGGCTCATCCGCCTGCAATGCTACGAAGGGCTCGATGTTTCCTCCGCCGTCTATGAGTGGAACTACGCCCAGCAGATGATGGCGATCCGCCTCGCCGAAGCCTCCGGCGAAACGGACCGCAGCCGTCTCGAACACGACATTTTCTCAGAGCGCTATCTTGTGAAGCGCGCCCTTCTGCGTGCCCTCGAGCCCTCGACCGAGGGCCCGCCGGTGCTTCTCATCGACGAACTCGACCGCACCGACGAAGCCTTCGAAGCCTTCCTGCTTGAAGTGCTGTCGGACTTTCAGGTCACGATCCCGGAGCTTGGCACGATCCACGCCGAACATCCCCCCATCGTGATCCTCACCTCCAACCGCACGCGTGA
>CANGOK010000181.1 GCA_947455285.1 Beijerinckiaceae bacterium
CTGCGCGTCGCAGCCAATGAAGGCAAGCTGACATTGCATGATGCGCTGGATCCGGAGACCGGTTGCGGCGTCGTCGTCCTCGCTATGGGCAAGCATGGCGCCTGCGAGCTGAATTATTCCAGCGATATCGACCTCATCGTCTTCTTTGATCCGGACGCGACGACGATCAATGAGGGCCACGAGCCGTCTACGGTTTTCGTGCGGATCACGCGCGCGCTCGCAAAGCTTTTGCAGGAGCGCACGGGCGATGGTTATGTCCTGCGCGTGGATTTGCGCCTGCGCCCTGATCCTGGCTCCACGGCGGTCGCCATTTCTCTGCCCGCCGCCTTTTCTTATTATGAGATGCTCGGCCAGAACTGGGAGCGCGCGGCCCTGATCAAGGCGCGGCCGGTCGCTGGCGACAAGCCGCTTGGCGCGCAATTCCTCGCTGATCTCGCCCCCTTCATCTGGCGAAAATATTTCGACTATGCGGCCATCGCCGACATTCATGCGATGAAGCGCCAGATCCATGCGGTGCGTGGCCATGCGGAAGTCGCCGTCGCAGGCCATGATGTCAAGCTTGGTCGGGGCGGCATTCGCGAAGTGGAATTCTTCGTCCAGACTCAGCAGCTCATTTTCGGCGGACGGCGCATGCAACTGCGCGGCGCACGTACGCTCGATATGTTGGCCGCACTGCAGGTTGACGGCTGGGTGACGCAAGAGGCGGTGAACGATCTTACCGTCGCTTATAAATACTTGCGCGCCATCGAGCATCGCCTTCAGATGATCGCCGACGAGCAGACACAGCGCCTGCCAAGCGATCCTGATGTGTTGAAACGCTTTGCGAAGTTCTGCGGTTACGCTCGTCTTTCCTCATTTGAGAAGGCGCTTACGCATCATCTCAAGCTGGTGGAGCGACACTATGCGCGGCTGTTTGAACATGAGCCGGGCCTGGCCACCGGCGCAGGAAGCCTCGTTTTCACTGGCGTTGCCGATGATCCCGACACCTTGACCACGTTATCGAGCCTTGGGTTCCAAAATCCCGAACGCGCGGCCGAGACCATTCGTGGTTGGCATTTCGGCCGAAGGCAGGCTGTGCAAAGCCCGCGCACGCGCGAAGTATTGACGGAGCTTGTGCCGGCGCTGCTGGAAAGCTTTTCGGGCAGCGGTGATGCAGACGCCGCCCTTGACGCATTTGACGCCGCGCTGATGCGCATGCCCGCAGCAGTAGAGCTCTTCTCAATCCTTCACGCCAACGCCAGCGTGCGCGATCTTTTTGGAGATATTCTTGGCGGCGCGCCGCGGCTTGCGCGCGTGGTCGCCATGCGTCCACATTTGCTCGACGCCGCCATTGATCCTGCACTGCTGCAGGCGCCTGCCGACGAGACGGCTTATGAGGCGCGCGCTTCGTCCTTATTGAAAAATGCGCGTAGCACAGAGGAATTTTTAGATAATCTCCGCGACATGGCGCAGGAGGAAATGTTTCTCATTGGGATACGAACGCTTGCAAGCCAAATCGATCCGCTTGATGCGGGGCGGGCCTATTCGGCATTGGCGGGTTCGATACTGCGCGTAGCGCTGCTTCATGTGCAGGAAACTTTCGCCGTCGAATATGGCCATATTCCCGGCGGGCGGTGCGTCGTGCTGGGCATGGGCAAGCTTGGTTCACGCGAGATGACTGCGTCGTCGGATCTCGATCTCGTCTTGCTTTATGATTTCGATGAAGCGAATGCGGAGTCTGACGGCGCGCGCCGCGTTCATGCGATCCAGTATTATACGCGTCTTACCCAGCGCCTCGTCTCTTCGCTGACTGTGGCTACGCGTCGCGGCGGGCTTTATGAAATCGACATGCGCCTGCGCCCATCGGGCAGACAAGGGCCTGTCGCCACGCAGATGCGCAGCTTCCTCGAATATCAGGTGAAGGAAGCCGAAACGTGGGAGCATATGACGCTCACGCGCGCGCGCTCCGTAGCAGGCGATGATTCCCTTGCCTCCGAGCTTCAGGCCGCCATCGCCAACGTGCTGGGCCAGAAGCGCGATGTCGATGGGCTGCGAAAAAGCGTGCGCGAGATGCGCGCGCTCATCGCGCAGGAGAAGGGGGAGGTTGATCCCTGGGATCTTAAGCTCGCCGCCGGCGGCGTCATCGATGTCGAATTCATCGCGCAATATCTTTCGCTGCGCCATTGCGCCGAACACCCCGAGATACTTTCGGTCGAAACAGCGCAGGTCATCGCAAACGCCGGGCGCCTTGGCGTTTTGGCCCAGGCTGACGCTGACCTTCTCGTGGAGGCGCATCGCCTTTATTCGACGGTCATGCAAATGCTACGGTTGACGACTGAAGGAGCGTTTGATCCAGCCAAGGCTGCAGCCGGAGTGCTGCGACGCATCGCGGCCGCTGCGGATTGTCCGGACTTCGCGCGTCTTGAACGTCAGTTGCTGGAGATGCGCAAATTGGTCCGCGCTCTGTTCGAACGACTTCTCGGTTAAAGCTTCAGGCGGCGCGGTAGCCGATCGCGTCGGGGTAAACGACGCCCATCGCCGGAGCTTTGATGGGAAGCTGGATGCGCACGCTGGTTCCCGCGCCGACGACGCTACGAATGCGCAGCGTGCCGCCGTGCAGCTCCACCAGCGAGCGAGCGATGGCGAGGCCGAGGCCAGATCCGCGCATGCCGTCTTCCAACGGCGTATCGATCTGTTCGAAGGGGCGCCCGACACGCGCGAGAGCTTCGGGCGGAATGCCGACGCCGGTGTCTTCGACATAGATCTTCACGGTTTCGTTCAGGATGCGCATGCGCACATTCACGACGCCGCCGCAAGGCGTGAATTTCAGGGCGTTGCGCAGCAGGCTGTCGAGCACCTTCTGGAGCTGTTCCTTGTCGCCGCTGATCGATTGCGGCGAAAGCGTTCCGCTGGACAGCGCCACGCCCTTGGCTTCTGCATCTGCCCGTAGGGTCGCGACGCAACCAGTGATGACCTCTTCAACATCGACGCTCTCACGTTGAAGGCTCAGGCGGCCCGCCTCGATGCGTGACATGTCGAGCACGTCGGAAATGACGGCGAGCAAGCCCTCGCCGCTCTTGCGGATGTGGCTGCAATAATCGACATAGCGGTCATTGCCCAGCGCGCCGAATGTTTGGTGCTCCATCATTTCGGAGAAGCCGATGATGGCGTTGAGCGGCGTGCGCAGCTCATGGCTCATATTGGCGAGGAATTCCGACTTGGCGCGGTTGGCGCTTTCGGCTTCGGCTTTCTGTTCAAGATAACGCTCGGCGAGATCAGCGAGTTGACCGGCTTGCACTTCGAGCGTTTGGCGAGAGCGGCGCAGGTCAGCGACAGTGGCCATCAGCCTGCGTTCGGACTCCAGCAACTGCTCTTCATGGCGCTTGAGCGTGGTGATGTCTGTGCCGACCGAAACATAGCCGCCGTCCTTCGTGCGGCGCTCGTTGATCTGCAGCCAGCGGCCGTCAGCAAGGCGCGCTTCATAGGTGCGGGCGCCGGCTTGCGGGCGATCGCCGAGCGGCACCTGCGCGCGCACCGCCAGCGGCGTGCCCATGGACATGACTTCGTGATAGGGTAGGCCCGGCGTGACAGCGTTGATTGGCAGATCATGCAGGCGCTGGAACTTCGAGTTGCACATCACCAGATTATTGTCCGCATCCCAGAGCACGAAAGCTTCGGATACGGTCTCGATGGCGTCGCGAAGGCGTAGGTCAGCGGTCGCCGTGCGTTCCGCAAGCGCGTGCTGGTCTGTGATGTCGACCGCGATGCCTACGAGATGCGAACAATCGCCATCGTTATCACAAGTTATTTCAGCGCGAACGCGCAACCAGATCCATTCGCCTTCACGATTGCGAAGCCGAAAGGTCCGGTCGAAGGTGGTCTCGCCTGAAGCGGCCAGATTTTGCGCGAATGAGGCGAGGTCCCCGTCATTTGGGTGGATGAGGCTGTTGATGTCGCCGCAGGAAAGATAGTCGCGGCTGACGTCGAGCCCCAGAAGTTCATACATTGAAGCCGACCAATAAATTAGGCCGCGCGATAGGTCCCAATCCCACAGACCGCAACGCCCTTGGCTGAGGGCCGTATTCATGCGTTCGCGCAGGGCGTCATATGCTGATTGGGATTGTTGGGTTGCTCGCGACTGCCTGACAAAGGCGACCGCCGCCAGTAAAAGCACTCCGGCGATGATGATCAGTAAAAGATTGGACCGCAGCGCGCTTGCGCGCCAATCGGCCAAAACGCCATGGAGCGGTTGGATCACGGCGACGTGTCCTTGGCTTTGGGGAAGGCTTCGGAGAGACGCCAGCGCCTCTGCGCCATTTTCCAGCACTACGGTCTGCACGCCTGCCTTTTCTGCGAAGGTGAGGAGTGGCTGGGACGCCCCAATTTGATTTGAGAGCGGTCCGCTGGCTTCGCGCGCCTTCGGCAAGTTCGCGATGATCTGGCCGTCAGCGTTGCTGATAAAAATGTAGCGTTCCTGCTGCAGCACACGCTCGGGCAAAGCTCTTTCGAGGAGGCCGATGTCGAGATTCGCGGAGTGTTGGGATGCGATCTCGGCGGCTACAGCGGCGCTGATAAGTTCGAGTTCGCCGCGCGCCTCGTCAACGGAGTGGTCGCGATCCCGCAGTGTCTGGAAGGTGGCCAGGGTCGCGGCCAGCAGCAGAAACAGGGCGACGGCAAACAGCGCCGCGCGATTCATCCAGCTGGAAAGCCGGTGCGTCGGCGCGGTTATGGAAACGCTCAGTATCCGTGCAAGTTGTCGCAACGCATCCGCTCGAACGGCTGCGCTGGCTGCGTTCGCACGCGCCATGTGGCCCCCTGGAAACCTAAATTGACGCGAGGAGAAATGTGCCGCATCTGCCCTCGAATCAGGCTCAGTTGAATCCGAGCGACGGTTTTTGTCCAGAGGTTAATGATACGTTGCGTAAATTAACTTTTTTTATTGGCGCCCTGTGCGCGAAAGAACACGAACGAAAGGAGTCCAAATGGTTTGCGGTCGCTCAGGCGAGCGACCGATCCACGATGTCGCGCACGTCGGCGGACAAGCCTTGTAGCGCAGCCACGCGTTTCAAAGCCGCTTCTGCATGGGCGCGCCGTCCTGCTTCCATCGACCGCCAGGTCCTGAAGGCGCCGAGCAGACGCGCTGCGACTTGCGGATTGCGACTGTCGAGTTCGGCCACCACATCAGCCACGAGGTCGTAGCCTCGTCCGTCAGCAGCGTGGAATTGGGTAAGATTGCCGGAGAAGCTGCCGATCAATGAGCGCAGACGGTTTGGATTCGTATAGGTAAAGGCGTGGTGTTGCATGAGCGTGCAAACGCGCTCAATGGTCGATTCCTCAGGAATCAGGCCTTGCAACGCGAACCATTTGTCGACGACGAGATGATCGGCCGCATGGGTGCGATAAAATGAGTCCAGCGCCTTTTCTCGCTGGTCTCCGGGAATGAGCGAAAGAACGGCGAGGGCGCCGTACTGGTCAGTCATATTATGGGCAGATTCGAATTGGCGCATGGCGATATCCGCGCCCGTCTGCGGATCGCCTGCCGCGATTAGATCTAGCGCCGCACTGCGCAAAGCTCTTGCGCCGGCGCTTCGGGCGTCAGGCGAGTAGGGCGCATTTGTCGAGAGGAAGTCATAGACTTCCAGCAATCGGTGCTGGAGGGTTGCGCCGAGCGTTCGGCGTAACTCGCAGCGTGCGAGGTGTATGGCGTCGGGATCGACATCACTGGCGATCTCGCGGGCTATGTCGGCTTCTGCAGGTAGGCTGATCGCCTGAGCTGTGAAGGCGGGATCAGACTCGAAGGCTGCGAGCACATGGCCTAACGCCTTCGAAAAACGCTCCTCTGCGATCGGCACGCCTCCCGCCCGGATGGTTGAGACGAAGCGGGTCAGGATGCGTGTGGCGGAGGTCTGGATGGATTGCCAGCGATTGAAGAGGTCGCTGTCGCGTGCGGCGAGGGTCAGAAGGTCTTCGTCCGCCGTGTCGAGATCCAGCTTCACGGGCGCCGAGAAACCACGCAGGAGCGAAGGAACCGGCCGCTCATTGACATTGTGGAACACAATGTGGCGCGATGGCTTGTCGATTTCGAAGACGCCGCTGGCGCATTCCTGCGCGCTGGCGCCGCCGTCCTCGTGAGCGCCTTGCGTGACCAAGGGCAGATCGCCGGATGCGCCGACCAGGCCAAGCGAGACGGGGATGACGAGCGGCTGTTTGTCCGGCTGCCCGGGCGTCGCGGTGGTGGATTGAGCAAGCGTCAAGGTGAAGGTTTTGGAGCTTGCGTCGTAAGCGCTGGTTACGTTGAGCGTGGGTGTGCCTGCCTGCGAATACCAGCGCATGAAATGCGTGAGATCGCGGCCCGACGCCTCGGCGAAACAGGCGATGAAATCTTCCACCGTCGCCGCCATGCCGTCGCAGCGCTCGAAATAAAGATCCATACCCTTGCGGAATGCGTCGGCGCCGATAAGTGTCTTCAGCATCCGAATGACTTCCGCGCCTTTTTCATAAATGGTGGGCGTGTAGAAGTTATTGATCTCGAGATAGGTCTCCGGGCGCACGTTATGGGCCAGCGGGCCGGAGTCTTCCGGGAACTGCGCAGCGCGCAGGGTGCGGATGTCGGCGATGCGCTTGACGGGGCGCGAACGCTGATCGGAGGAGAATTCCTGATCGCGGAAGACCGTGAGGCCTTCTTTCAGGCATAGCTGGAACCAGTCGCGGCAGGTGATTCTGTTGCCCGTCCAGTTGTGGAAATATTCATGAGCGATCACGCCTTCGATATGAGCGTAATCAAGGTCCGTCGCGGTGCTTGGCAGGGCTAACACATATTTGTCGTTGAAGATGTTCAGTCCC
>CANGOK010000182.1 GCA_947455285.1 Beijerinckiaceae bacterium
CGCGCCGCCGTCAGTTGATCGCGGCCGATGCCTGCTGCGGTCCAGGTCGCGCCCGGCAGAAGGCTGCGCAATTTCTTCAGCTGGAATTCGAGCACATCCCTGTCGGCGGGCAGCGCATTCTTCACGCCGAAGACGAACTGGATATGAGGCTTTGCAGGAATGAGCCCCTCGGCCGACAGTTTCGCTGCGCTGTAGAGCATGGCGAGATCGAAAATTTCAATCTCGGGAATGACGCCATGATCCTTCATCTTTTGCGCCAGCGAGCGGATGAAATCGGGAGCGTTCTCATAAATGATCGTCGGGAAATTCACGCTGCCGGTGGCGAGCGACGCCATGTCCGGCTCAAGATGCAGCATAGAACCGCGCGCATTCATCTCGCGTCCGCGCCCGCCCGTTGAAAATTGAATGATGATATCGGGGCAATGCCTACGGACGCCCTCCTGGAAGGCAGCGAAAAGGTCCGGATCGCTGCTTGAGCTTTCATCGGGATTGCGGACGTGGACATGAACGAGCGAGGCGCCGGCCTCATAGGCTTCATGCGTGCTCTCGATTTGCTCCGACGTGCTGATCGGCACCGCCGGGTTGTCCTTCTTGCGAGGTACAGAACCCGTGATCGCAACGGATATAATGCAGGGATTGAACATGACCTATCCTCCGGAACAGGAGATCCGGCTACCCGGATCTCCTCCATCATCACTCAGCAGCGACGGGCTGCAGCACTCGTCTGGGGCGGCCCAGCGACGCCTTGAGCAGCATGCCGGCCGTGGCGACGAACAACGGGCCAGCGGCGACTGAAAAGACTGTTGTGAGATCCCAGCCGAGCGAAAGCAGGAAGCCGCCGACCATAGAGCCGAGCACGGAGCCCGTGCGTCCAATGGCGTTGGCCCAACTGACTCCGGTGGCGCGAATGGCGGTTGGGTAATAGGCCGCCGCGAGAGCATTCACGCCGACCTGCGCCCCGGCGACGCCAAAGCCGGCGCCGAAGATTGAGGCGACGAGCAGCCAGGGCGTGCTGACGGTGGCGCCAAGCAGGATCACGAAGAGGCCGGCGACGAGATAGGCCACGGCGAGCACGCGGTGAGGATCGAAACGATCCATGAACCGGCCGATCACGATGGCGCCGACAGTGCCGCCAGCAGCGAGCGTCGCCGCCATGAGCGAGGCGTTGGCCATCGAGAAGCCTGCCGTCGTGATGAGGAGCGGAAGCCAGCTCGAGAGCAGATAGAAGACCAGCAGGCTCATGAAGAAGGTCACCCAGATCAGCAAGGTCCCCGTGGCCAGGCCATTACGGAAGAGGTCCGGAACGGGCGACGCGGAGGGCTTAATCGTGCCGGTGAAGGTCGCGTCTTCAGGCAGATCCTCGCCCGTGACCCGCTTCAGCAGGGCGCGGATCCTCTGGGGATCAGCGTGCTTGAGGACGAGATAGCGGATCGACTCCGGCAGAACCGTGACCAGCAGGATCGTGAGCACGAGGGGCATGACGCCGCCAAGCAACAGCAGGCCCTGCCAACCATAGGCGGAGACCACATGAGAAGCCGCGAGGCCCGCTGAGGCGGAGCCGATGGTGAAGCCGCAGAACATGATGGTGACAAGTGACGAGCGGCGCTGTTCGGGGCAAAATTCCGAAGTGAGCGTGATCGCCGCAGGCATGGCGCCGCCGAGGCCGAGACCAGTGACGAAGCGCAGGGCCACAAGCGCCTCGACGGACGTGGCGAGGGCCGAGGCCAAGGTGGCGAGGCCGAAGAACACGGTCGTCGCGATCAGAACTGGTTTGCGGCCGAACTTGTCAGCGAGCGGGCCGAAGATGAAGGCGCCGACCATGAGCCCGAAAAGTCCTGCGCCGAACAATGGCGCCAACTGGGTCGGCGTCACGCCCCATTGCGCGCGCAGGGCCGGTGCGATGAAGCCTATGGCTGCTGTGTCGAATCCGTCGATAGCGACGACGAGAAAGCAAAGCGCGATGACCCAACGCTGCATGCCCGACAAGGGATGCGCGTTGATGACGTCCTGGACATCCGTGACTGTAGACTTGAACATGTTGATACCCCTCCTGAACCGGCACTTGTCTTTGTCAGGCCGCCGCCGGCATGCGATCCGCTGAAATTCAATCGATGGCTGATGGATGGCGCGCCAACGGCGTCACGCTGACCTCCATGAACGGAAAGAGCGGCAGGGTGGACAGAAGCCCATGCAACTCATCATGGTCCGCGACGTCGAAAATGCTGATGTTGGCGTAGGCGCCCGCGATGCGCCAAAGGTGTCTCCATACGCCCGCGCGCTGCAGGTCGATGGCCCTCGCCTTCTCCTCCGCCTTAAGCCGCTCGAAGCGATCTGCGGGAAAATCATGGGGGACGCGAACGTCCATGCGGACACAATAAAGCATCGCGATCTCCTATTTCCGTGCGAAGCGTGCGATTTGGCTTCGGTCGAGCTCAACGCCGAGGCCGGGTCCTTCGGGCAGATGGACGTGAAAGTCTTCAAAGCGCAGCGGCGTGACGACGAGATCCTGCTTCAGGATCTGTGGGCCGAAGTGTTCGCAGCCCCACTGCAGGTCGCGCAGACCCGCGAAGGCCTGCAGATGAGCGGCGGCTCCGATCGAGCTCTCGAGCAGGCATCCGCCATAGAGCGCGACGCCAGCCGCCTCCGCCACAGCCGCGACCTTCTGCAGGCCTGAAAGGCTCGCATGTTTGACGAGCTTCAAGGAAACCGCATCGGCTGCGCCAAGTCGTGCGACGGCGAGCATGTCATGGGTCGTGAAGACGCTTTCATCCGCCAGCAGAGGCGTTTCGCAGCGCTGGCGCAAGCGGGCCATGCCCTCGATGTTCCAGGCCGGCAAGGGCTGTTCGACCAGGGCGATGCCGAGATCAGCCATCTCATGCATGCAACGCAAGGCGGTCGTCTCATCCCAGGCCTGATTTGCGTCGACGATGAGCGTCGCCCTTGCGCCAAGGGCTTTCGCGAGGATCGCGAGGCGAGCCATGTCGGCTTGCGGCGCCTGCGCGCCGATCTTGACCTTGAAGGTCTTGTGCAGACGTGCGGCAAGCTTCGCCTCCGCCTCCTCGACCTCTTGCGCAGGATCGCCCGAAGCGAGGGTCCACAAGACAGGGAAAGTTTTGCGCATGGCGCCGCCCAGGAACGCATAAGCAGGCACATGCAGCGTCTTGCCAACCGCGTCCATCAAAGCGCTCTGGAGGGCGGCCTTGGCGGCGTTGTTGCGCTTGGCGGCGGCGTCGAGGCGCGCGCCCGCCTGTTCGAACTGCGAGGCGTCGGCGCCCACGAGCGCCGGAGCGAGATAAGCGTCGATATTGGCCTTGATGCTCTCGACGCTTTCTTCGCTCCAGCGGGGACCGCCGAGCATCGCAGCTTCGCCTATGCCGATGACGCCATTCTCAAGCTGAGCCTCGACGATGACATAGCTCTGCGCCTTGATTGAGGTCTGCGAGAGTTTGTGCTGACGCACCGTTGGCACGTCGACGATCGTGGTCGTAATCCTGCGAAGGCCAAGATCGCGTCGCAGGTCGCCAGGTATTTCGACGATGTGGTCAAGCATGGGTTTTTCCGGCGCACGTTGTCCCATTCGCGCCTCATGTCGGGCGCGGTCGGGGATGTGAAATAGTCGGGCTTGGTTGCGGCGCCGGCGATGCAGGCGCCGCAGGGCGATCAGGCCGCTTCGGCGTGTTCGCGAGTGACGATGGTCTTCGGCGCAGCCGCGCTTTCGGCATGCATCACGAAGTCGAAGGTGATCTCGGCGTAGGGCGCATTGAGCCCCTTGGCGTGAACCTTCGCCGCGTCCTCGATGCGGCGCACTTCAGGGATCAACTCATCGCGGGTCGCAAAGGCGAAATCATCGTGGAGATATTCATCGCCGTCGATGTTGATCTGCGTCGTCAGCTTCCGGTAGCCGGGCGCCGAGACGAAGAAGTGGATGTGCGCGGGACGGTGGCCATGGCGACCGAGCTTGTCGAGCAGCAGCTGGGTGTGTCCCTCAGGCGGGCAGGCGTAACCCGCAGGCAGCAGCGAGCGGAAGCGGTAACGGCCCTGCGCATCCGTTTCGATGCGGCGACGCATGTTGTACTTGGGCTGCGAGGGATCGAAGAAGGAATAGCCGCCGAGGGTGTTGGCGTGCCACACGTCGACAATGGCGCCGGCCACCGGCTTGCCGTCGACGTCCCGGACCTGGCCTTCCATGAAGACAACTTCGCCCTGCTCTGTGCCGTCATCGAGACGAGCTTCACCCTTGGAGAGAGGGGCGCCGGCGATATAGAGCGGGCCCTCGATGGTGCGCGGCGTGCCGCCTTCAAGGCCAGCCTTGCGCTCAGCCTGGTCGAGACGCATGTCGAGGAAGGTCTCAATGCCGAGGCCGGGCACGAGAAGACCAACTTCATTCGCCTGCCCGAGGCGCGTGACATAGCTCATCGCCGACCAGAATTCGTCGGGCGAAATGTCGAAGTCTTCGATGATGCGGAACGTGTCCTCGACGACGCGGTTGATGATGCGCTTCAGACGCTCGTCGCCGTTGCTGTTGTCGAAGCCGGCGACCTTGTCGAGCAGGCTGCGGACTTCCTTGGTGTTCATCAGGCTATCAGTCATGGCGTTACCTCCAATAAGGGCAGGAATGCCGGAAACGGTCCGGCGACCGTTGCGTCAACCGGCATCCCCGCCGGCTACGGGTATGGTGAGGCCCGTGATGTATGAAGCCTCGTCAGATGCGAGGAAGAGAATGGCGGCCGCCTGTTCGTCGGCGCTCCCGTATCGCTTCATAAGGCTCGTCGCGATGGTCTGGTCGACCACCTCTTGCGACCAGATCTCGTCCTGGGCGCTGCGCTCACCAGCGAACCGCGGGATACGCCGGGGCGGCGCATCCGTGCCCCCGGGCGCAACCGCGCAGACCCGGATGCCCTTGCCTGCATATTCCATCGCAAGACAAGCGGTGATCGCGTTGACCCCGCCTTTGGCCGCAGCGTAAGGCACGCGGTTGACGCCGCGCGTCGCAACGGACGAGACGTTGACGATCACGCCGCAGCCTTGCGCCAGCATGGTCGGCAGAACCGCATGGCAGGACCACAGCGTGGGCATGAGCGAGCGGCGAATCTCCGCCTCGATCTGCTGCGCGTCAAAGGCGTCGTAGGGACGCATCCAGATCGCGCCGCCGACGTTGTTGATGAGAATGTCGATCCGCCCGGACGTGGAGCGCGCCGCAGCAATGGCCGACGCCGCGCCATCGTAGGTCTCGAGGTCTGCGAGCACGGGCGTGGCATGCGAACCCATTTCTGCGCAGGCCTCTTTCACGAGGTCCGAGCGATCGACGGCGAAGACGTTCGCCCCCTCTTCGACCAAGCGCTCGGCGACCCTGCGGCCGATCCCCTGGGCGGCGCCTGTCACCACCGCAGTCTTGCCGGAAAAACGATGCGCGAATATCGTCATGTCACGCCGCCTTCGAGGCTGGAGCAGGAACGCCCGGGATGAATTTCTCGTAGTGGAAAGCCGCGGGAGACACGCCTTTTTCAGCAAGCCAGCCGCGCACCGCTTCAACCATGGCGGAAGGGCCGCAGAGGTAGATGTCGACATCGCCGCCGTTGAGGTCTTCAGGCGTGATGTGGTCCGTGACATAGCCCTTGCGCTCATGATCGCTCACGCTGGAGGCTACGCAGGTGGCGTAAGAGAAATTCGCGATCTCACCCGCATAGCGCTCAAGCGCGTTGAGGCTGACGAGATCCTCATCATTGGTCACGCCGTAGATGAGCCGCACCGGCGCCTGTGTCCCCTTGGCTTTCAGCTCGCCAAGCATGGACAGGAAGGGCGCGAGTCCCGTGCCGCCTGCAAGGAACAGCGCGGGGCGCGAGAGATCGCGCAGATAGAAGGCGCCGCAAGGACCGGAGAGACGCATCGGGGCGCCCGCAGTGGCCGTGTCGCTCAGCCAACCGCTCATCAGCCCGCCAGGAACGTTGCGAACGAGAAAACTCAGTCGATCGTCAGAAGGTGCGGATGAGAAGGAGTATGCGCGCGTTTGTTCCGTGCCGGGAACGCCCACGTTCACGTATTGACCCGGCAGAAACGAGAGGCCTGCTGGCTTCTCCACTGTGAAGGAGATGCTGGTTTCAGACAGCCGCTCCACGCTGATGAGTTTCGTCTCCCAGTCCTGCTGTTTCGTCTTGCAGGCTGCGGAAGAGGAGAGGATCGAAACGGCCATGGGGCTTTTCGGCGTCGCCTGACAGGCGAGCGCAAAGCCCGCCTGCGCTTCCTCCCCGGAGAGCGCGTCGTCGATATAGGCGCCGCTCTCGTAAGCGCCGGCTTCCACCCGGCACTTGCAGGCCCCGCAAGCACCATCGCGGCAGTCGAGGGGAATGTTGACGCCGACGCGGTAGGAAGCATCGGCGATCGTTTCGCCCGCGCGTGCCTCAATGAAACGCGTGACGCCATCTTCGAAATTGAGCGCAATACGCCAGGTCATCGCTCGTCTCCGCTCACAGGTGGTAGATGTCGACGACGTGGTGGATATAGTCGTTCTTCAGCACGACCTTTTTGCGCTTTATGAGCGGTGCTCCTCTCGATATGTCGAGCGTGTAGAAGGACGTCCCGAAATAGGTGTCGACCGTCTTGTAGCGGAAACTGAAGGTCGCCCAATTAAAACGCAGTTCGACCTTGGAACCTTCTACCGAGAAAATCTCGACATTGCTGATGTTATGGGAAGTGCGGGGCTCAGGCAGGCTCGTCGCGCTCGAACGCTCCGTACGAATGCGGAAGACACGATCCTCTAGGCCTCCCTTGTGACCGTA
>CANGOK010000183.1 GCA_947455285.1 Beijerinckiaceae bacterium
GAAGGGCCGGTGACGAGTTGCTCAAGCGGAATGCCATTATTGACGACGCCAAGATATGTTCCATCGCGCGGCGCCTGCCCAAACATGAACTGTGTCGCGCGCATATGGCCAGCGCCCGGCATATTTCGCACAACGATGGACGGCGCGCCGGGAATGAAGCGCGGCATATGCTTCGCCAGCATCCGGGCCGTGGAGTCGAAAATGCTTCCCGGCCCAGTGCTCACAATGATGTTGACGGTCTTGCCTGTGTAGAAATCCTGAATCGGATCGGCGATGGCGGCAGTCGCAGGAGCGAACAGCAGAGCAGCGGCCAGCGCACCGCGCGTCAATATTCTCCGACGTGAAACGATCATCTCAATCCCCCCGGCGTTCACGCCTTCATGTTCACGGGTTCCTCGACCAACAGATCGAGCCGCCGCAAAACTTCCCTGTCGCTGACCAGAAACAGGGTCGCTTCATCAGACAGGCACTCCTGCGTCACCGCATTATGCCCCGGCATGGTGAAGACATCATGGGCGTTCCAGTCGAAGGTCTGATCGCCGACGCGCGAACGCCCATGCCCCGCAACGACGAAGCAAGCCGCATTGGCGTTGCTGCGCATGGCGGCGGTGGGCTCGTCCTTTTTGATGCGCATCAGGCGGCAATCCATCAGCGGCATGGCGGGCGCGCCCGTCAGCGGATTGATGATGCGGATGCTGCGCGCGCCATCGCCGTGGGGCGGTGCGGCCTGCAGCGCGGCCTCCCATGCCGCCTTCGGGAAACGAAACAGCGGCGAATAGTTAGTTTGCGGGCCTTCAAGCACCGGCGCAAGGCCCGCTCCCGCAAAGGCGGAATCCGCGATGGTGGGCGGCAGATTTTTCACAGGGCCGGGCTCGAAGACCTGAGTGCCGAGATATTGATGGAGCGGCACGTCGAGAACATCGAGCCACACCAGCACGCCCTCGCCCCGATGCGCATGTTCGTGCCACGAACCGCCTGGCGTGATGACGAGATCGCCTGGTGTCATTAGGCATTCCTTGCCATCCACTGTCGTGACGCCGCCCGAACCTTCAACGACGAAGCGCAGGGCGTTGGCGGTGTGGCGATGCGGCCGCGCGGTCTCGCCCGCCACCAGCACCTGAAAGTTCGCATTGATGTTGGTCGCGGTGTTGCGCCCGCCGCGCGCATCGGGATTGTTGAGCGCCAACACCCGGCGCTCTGCGTTCTCGGTCGTGGTCACGAGAACCGCGTCATCGATCAGCGGGCGAATATCGCTCCAACGCCAGTGATGTCCCTGCGGAGCGCCCTTTGCGACGCGATGAACCGCAGTTTCCCATAGTGGCGTAACGCGCGCTTCAACCCAGGAGCGACGGATCTCCTCCATGCGCTCTGCGCTAAGCCCATTATCGGTGGCGCTCTGGCCCATCTTACCTCCCGAAGCGGCGAAAGGATCCATCAGATCCGCGGATCCATGGCCTTGAAGCCGAGCCGCACCGAACCGTAGTTCAACGCCTGAACGTCCCAGACCAGCGCAATATGCTGCGCGACCGCATGCACATCCCGCCACGCGCGCTGCAGGGGATGGGTGCGCTCAAGCCCGCGACCGCCCGACAGGGGCAACAGACGCTCGACAGCCTGAACCGCGAGCTTCGCCGCATAGCCAGTGTTGAGGCGATATTTCACGCGCTGCTCGTATGAAGGCAATTCGCGCGCCTGCGCAGCCGCGACGATCTTCATGCGATCGACGGCCAGCACCGCCTTCGCGGCCTCAATCTCGGCGGTCGCTTCAGCGACCCGCATCTGCACGCTCTGTTGCTGCGCGAGCGGCACCTGCCCGGCGGAGCGGCGATCCACAAGCTCCTCCAGCACCACGTCAAGCGCACCCTCGGCGCCGCCCACCGCCGCGCCAACGAGGCTATGGGCGAAGGGGGCGAAGAGCGGCATGTTGTAGAGATCGCCATCATGATGATCAGCGCCCGGGCTCATGGCCTCGCGGGTGGTCATCACATCCAGCAAACGATGTTCCGGCACGAAGGCGCTGTCGACCAGAACGTCATTGCTGCCAGAGCCAGTCAGCCCGATGACGTTCCAGTTGTCCTCGATCTGATACTGATCGCGCATCAGCAGCGCAAAATACTGCTTCGGCGGCTGCCCCTCCTTCGGAACCATGATCAGCACGATGCAGGCCTGACAATGGTCGACATTGCTCGAAAACCGCCAGCGGCCGCTCACCTTGTAGCCGCCCTCCTCCCGCTCCAGCCGCACCTCGGCGGGCAGGAAGGAACTCGCCACCGTACCGTCCGGCGTGGCGGACCATAGATCCTCCTGCGCCTGCGCCGGGAACATGCCGAGGATCCAGGAATGGCATGCGGTTACGCTGTAGGCCCAGGCGCTGGAAACGCAGTGACGCGCGAGCTCGGAAGCGATCAGCGTATGGGCGCCGTAGGCGAGCTCGTAGCCGCCGTACTGGCGAGGCTGCAAAGCCTTGTAGAACCCGGCTTTGCGAAAATCGGCTTCGGTCTCGTCGGGAATGCGGCGCAGACTTTCCGTCTGAGGGGCGCGGGCGCGCAAGACAGGCCCCAGCGCGCTGGCGCGCTCCACGAGAGCCAGCTCCATTTCAGCAGCATTCATTTTAACCCAGTCCTCACCTTGATCTTGATGAAAACCTAAACGCATCCGCCACCGGCGCCAAGGACGGCCAGGAACCCTCACGAGCGCATCCGCGAATCAGTTTGCGGCCCGGAATTTCTTCCGTAACGTTGCAACGTTTTTTACAGCCCGACTTACCGGCGTTACATAACGAGGACCGACTTCGCCCGCCCGTGACGCAAGGTTTGTTGCAAAAAAGCGACAGCAACGAATTTGTGAACGTATGACAGGCTCAAACCCATCGGGTTAAATTGACGTTACGTCGGGTCAAAGGCTAGGCCTTAGCTTGAACTTTTACCGGGGGGCTTCGCTTGATGAACCGTAACTTTGCATATCTGTTGACGTCTGCCGCCGCGCTGGCCGTCGTTTCAACCGCTCAGGCTGCCGACCTGCCGTCGCGCAAGGCCGCTCCCGCCACCTACGTGAAGGTCTGCGACGCCTACGGCTCCGGGTTCTTCTACATCCCCGGCACTGACACCTGCGTGAAGCTGGGCGGCCGCGTCCGCGTCGAACCGGGCTATATCTCCTCCGGCACGATCATGCTTCCCCCCGTGATCGGCAACGGCAAGTCGTCGGCCAATTCGAACGCCTACACCCTCAGCACCTCCACCGGCGCCACCACGCCTGGCACCATGGCCATTACCGCCAGTTCCGCCTATGACACGACGGGCCTGCATACGCGCGGCATCATCATGCTCGACGCTCGCACCCCCACCTCGATGGGCACGGTCCGCACTTCGATCTGGCTGCGCGCCGTCAATGAAAGCGGCGTCTACGCCAGCAATTACCTGACGAACACCCTGGTCGGCGGCAACTCCACCTCGATCAAGCTCGAAAACACATTCGTTCAGTGGGCTGGCTTCACAAGCGGCATCACGAAGGAAAACTTCACCTTCCTGCCAGGCACCGGTTACATCTTCACCCGCCGCGCCGGCTTCTCGTCTGGCATCGCGCAGTTCACCTACACCCAGGTCTTCGGCGATGGCCTCACCGGCACGATCGCACTCGAAGACAAGACGGGCATGAACAGCGCCATCGCGCCTCATTCGCTTGGCGGCACCGTCGATCGTGGCGGCGTGCTCGCGGCCCCGCCGACCATTGGCGGCGTGCCCGCCGTCGTCGCCAACCTGCGTTACGACCAGAGCTGGGGCGCTGCTCAGCTCATGGGCGGCGTGGTTGAAAACGAATCTCTCTTCAGCAAGCCTGCCGCATTCAACAATGTCGCGGCGCCCAAGACCGTTTCGGCCTGGGGCTACGCCATTGGCGGCGGCGTGAAGATCAACCTGCCTATGCTCGCCAAGGGTGACGAGTTCTGGGTCCAGACGGGCTACTCCAAGGGCGCCTTCGACTGGATGATCGCCAACAACACCAGCGCCCAGACCTCAGACCATGGCGTGCAGCTCCCCGGCCTTCAGCGCATCGACCGTAACATGACGGTCTATGGCATCGGCGGCAACGCGGGCTCCGGCGGCGCCCCGACGGATGCTGGCGTCGAGCTGACCCAGGCCTGGAACGTGGCCACCATGCTGATCCACTACTGGACCCCCACGGTTCGTTCGGTCGTGAACTTCTCCTACCTCAACATCACCCCCGGCGACAAAACCCGCAACACGGATTGGGCGCTTGGCGGCATGAGCAAGGCGAACACCTTCAACGTCTCGAAGGCCGTTCAGTGGATGCCTGTCAAGGACTTCGAACTGGGCGTCGAAATCGGCTACTCCAAGCTGAACCAGTCATTGACGGGAACCAATGGCGCTGCTCCGAGCGCGATCGCTTATCCCGCTGGCGTCTCGGCTGCGAAGATCAGCCCCGATGTCTGGCTCGCTCGCGCCCGCGTCGAGCGCAGCTTCTGATCGGCTTGCCGCCTGAAAGGCGAGCAGCTCAAAAAATCCCCGGGGAGGCCTTCTGGCCTCCCCTTTTTGTTTTCGCAAAGCATGACGGACGCTCGTGCGAACGCATGAATGCGGCGAAGAATTCGAATGCTGAAACGTCGGCGACGCCCCAAAGGGGCTGCGACCTTCGATATTGACGGAGTTTGATTGGGCCAGCTTGTCGGGATGGTGAGCTCGATGGGATTCGAACCCATGACCCCATGATTAAAAGTCACGTGCTCTACCAACTGAGCTACGAGCTCTCACCGCCCTCGTCGCCGGTTGAAAAGGGCGACCAGACTTGCCCTGCTTGAGCGTAACGGGCTAGGCGCCCTGATCGCCATACAGCCAGAGACTTGGCTGCGCAGCTTGCTGCAAGAAGGTTGCGCGTTGACTACCCGTCCGCAGCGGTTCGGTCAATAGCGGGGACGCCTCTACGTTGAATTGCGGCGCAGATATGGGGCATGTTATTCAACCTCTCGCCACAAGGATCCTGAACGAGATGAACGCACCGACGGAAAGCGCAGATCCAAAACGTCTGGCCTCGCCGTTCTGGTCGTTCTCCCTTCGCATTTACCGACAGGCCGGCGTACCGGCCGCGTGCCTCGCCTTGCAGGATGGCGCGGGCGTTGACGTCAATGTGCTGCTCTTTGGTCTGTTCGCCGCCGCTCAGGGCCGCCAACTCGCAGCCGCAGACCTTTCGGCCATCGTGGCCTTCATCGAACCATGGCGCAGCAACGTCGTTGTTCCCCTGCGCGGCGTGCGGCGCTTCTTGCGCGACACCCCGCAAGGGTTCGAGCAGGAGAACGTTCCCGCCTTGCGCCAAAGCGTGAAGGCGATTGAACTTGAGGCCGAAAGGCTGCAACAAGAAGCTCTGTATTCCGCATGGCCGATGGTCGGATTGGGGGCGCAAGCCCCCTCACTCGCCGCCGCTCGCGCCAATATCACCGCCTATGGCGCCTGCCTTGGCGCGCAGTTTGATTCGGACGCGGTCGAAGCCCTGCTCGCTGCTTTCGATAAAATCGGAGAATACCAGTCGTGAGCAAATCCAATCGGATCATTATCGGCATCAGCGGCGCCTCTGGCGTCGTCTATGGCATCCGCGCACTGCAGGTGCTGAAAAGCCTGGGCGTCGAAACGCACCTTGTAGTCAGCAAGGCGGCGGAAATGACCATGGCTTACGAATCCGACTACACGATCAAGGATCTGCGCGCGATCGCTGACCAACACCATGCGCAAGTGGATATCGGCGCGTCGATTTCGTCGGGTTCCTTCCACACGAAGGGGATGCTCATCGCCCCCTGCTCCATCCGCACCATGAGCGAAATCGCGACGGGGGTGACAGGCTCACTGATGAGCCGCGCGGCCGATGTGGTGCTGAAGGAGCGTCGCCGCCTTGTGCTAGCGGTGCGCGAGACGCCGCTGCACACGGGCCATCTGCGCACCATGCTGCAACTGTCGGAAATGGGTGCGGTGATCTGCCCGGTCGTCCCGGCCTTCTACAACAAGCCTGAGACGCTGGACGACATCATCAACCACACGGTTGGGCGACTGCTCGATCTCTTCGACATCGATACCGGCTCTGTGCGCCGGTGGAAGACAGACGAATAGACGTCACGGATGTTCCATGAACCACCAAAGCGCGGCGAATAGCACGCTGCTGATGGCGGTGGTGATGGCGGCCTTCATAAGCAATTTGGGCGCGACGGGTGCGCCGGGATCGGTGCCCGGCGCGTAGTCGGCCTCCTCGTGCTGCGAGCGAACGCCGAAGGGCAGCACCGAGAAGAGCACGATCCACCAAATGGTGAAGAATATGGCGAGGCCCATTGGCAGCGTCATGGGTGAACCTCCAGACTGGTCGTAACGGGATGCGGGCTCACACCTGCTCCAGTTCGATCAGCGTTCCGTTGAAATCCTTGGGGTGCAGGAACAGCACGGGCTTGCCATGGGCGCCGATCTTCGGCTCGCCATCGCCCAGCACGCGAGCCCCGCCCGCCTTGAGCCGGTCACGCGCGGCGAGAATGTCCTCAACCTCATAGCAGATATGGTGCATGCCGCCGTCGGCGTTGCGCTCAAGAAACTTGGCGATGGGCGAACCCTCGCCGAGCGGCTCCAGCAACTCAATCTTGGTGTTGGGCAGTTCGATGAAGACGACCGTCACGCCATGGGCGGGCTGGGCGAGGGGCTCGGAGACCTTCGCGCCCATGGTGTCGCGATAAAGCGCCGATGCGCTGGCGAGGTCGCGCACAGCGATGGC
>CANGOK010000184.1 GCA_947455285.1 Beijerinckiaceae bacterium
CGCACGGGCCGCTCCGGATCAGCATTGAAATGCTGATGGATCGTGTTCGGCGGGATGTAGATGTAATCGCCCGCTTCCCATTCGAACCGCTTGGTTTCCTTCTGTGGCGTCCAGATGAAGGCGTCGTCGATCTCGACGTCGCAATCCTGATGGATGTCGTAACCGCGGCCTTCGAGCACGTAGACGCATTCCTCGGCGAGATGCCGATGCTTGCCAGAGCGCGAGCCGGGCGGAATGAGCTGCATGTAGGCGTCGACGGTTTCGACGCGGGTGTTCATCTGCTCATTCATGAGATGCTTGAGCAGGCCCTGACGGGACATCTCCCAAGGCATCTCATGCGGCTTCACGACCTTCTTGCGACGCGCGTTGCGCGAGGGCGCGTCGCGCGCCTCGTCCAGCAGGCGCTGATACAGCCGCTCGTTGCCATCGCCCTTGAGCCAGGCTGCGGATTCGCTCCAAGCCATTAGTAGCCTCCCTCGGGATGGTTGAAGTCAACTTCGATTTCGCGCGCCTCGAAGCCTTCGCTCTCGGGCGAAACTTCGAGGGGACGGTCCTTGACCTGCTTCTGGAACAGCATGTTCAGGAAGAGGTACATGGGCTTGGTCTTGATCACCAGCGCACGGGCCGGCTTCTCATCGCTGGCGTTGAAGTGCTGATGCACGCAGTTGTTGTGCACGATGGCGATGTCGCCCGCTTCCCAGTCGTAGCGCACGCCGTCATGGATCTCGTAGCCCTTGCCGTCGAGAATGTAGAAGGCGGCCTCGTTCACATGGCCATGCTTCTGCGAGCAGGCGCCGGGCGCATATTCCTCAAGATGCATGTGGAAGGTCTGCGTGATGCCGTCCTTCGGCTCGACATAGTGGCGGCTGAAGCACTGCGGACCATCGATGAAGGAGATGTCCTTGGCCTTGCGCACACGGG
Organism: Beijerinckiaceae bacterium; assembly: GCA_947455285.1. Taxonomy (GTDB): domain Bacteria; phylum Pseudomonadota; class Alphaproteobacteria; order Rhizobiales; family Beijerinckiaceae; genus Terripilifer. Next base: position 922 of record CANGOK010000184.1, read on the forward strand.
GAACCGAACGCAAACGGTCGAGCTCTTCCTTGACGTTGTAGGCGCCCTGGATGCCACGGACGAAAACGCGGTCTTTCTTGGAATGATAGAGGCTCGCGATCTTCTCTTCGCGGGTCTGGTTTTCGGAATTGTGCCCGATAGGCGCGGCGCCCGCGCCTTTTTGGACCCTGGGGTCTGAATCCATCGTTTCGCTCCTCATTGACCGCGATAGCGCGGCGCTCCGCGCGGTTCCTCTGCTTTTCGACCCGCCGCCCCCCTCTGTCAAGGGACGCGCACGCAGTCGCATGATATGCGACGATTGCTTTTTCCCGCCTGATGCCGGTAAAGACAAAGGGAGCCAAGGATCCGGCCATCCGGGTCCCCAGCCTGCGCCCATGAGGAGGATGCCCAGATGCGCTATATCGATTGCTTCAACCACTTCTTCCCCGACGCCCTCTGGCAGAAAATGCTGTCGACTCCCGGCGCTTCCGCCGACATCGGCGCACGCATGCGCGGCATTCCCGCCATCTATGACCTGACCGAACGCAAGCGCGTCGTCGACCTGTTCCGCTCGCAGAAGAACTACAGCCAGGTGATCTCGCTGGGCATGCCCCCGCTCGAAGCCCTCGGCACCCCAGAGATCGTGGAAGAGTTCGCCCGCCTCGCCAACGACGGCCAGGCCGAGCTCTGCGCCAAGCACCCCGACTATTTCTGCGGCTGGCTCGCCTCGCTGCCCATGAACTCGCCCAACGCCGCCAAGGAATGGGAACGCGCCATCTCGCTCGGCGCCAACGGCCTTCAGCTGCACTCCAACATCAACGGCAAGCCGCTTGATGAAGAGGAGTTCCGTCCGATCTTCGAGATCGCCGAGAAGCACAACAAGCCCGTCTTCCTGCACCCCTCGCGCGGCGCCTTCGACCTGCCCGACTACAAGACAGAGTCGAAGTCGAAGTATGAGATCTGGTGGACCTTCGGCTGGCCCTACGAGACCTCGGTCGCCATGGCTCGCCTCGTGTTCGGCGGCGTGATGGATCAGTTCCCGAACCTCAAGGTTCTCGCCCATCACCTCGGCGCCATGGTGCCCTTCTTCGAAGGCCGCGTCGGCCCTGGCTGGGATCAGCTCGGCAACCGCACCACCGACGAGGACTACAAGACCCTGCTGAAGAACATGAAGCGTCGCCCGCTCGACTACTTCAAGGACTTCTATGCCGACAGCGCCGTGTTCGGCTCGAAGGCTGCGACCGAATGCGGCCTGTCCTTCTACGGCGCCGACCGCGTCCTCTTCGCCTCCGACTGCCCCTTCGACCCCGAGAAGGGCCCCGGCTACATCCGCGAGACCATCCAGATCCTCGAGGATCTGAACCTCTCGCAGGAAGACATGGAAAAGATCTGCTACAAGAACGCCCAGAGCCTGCTCGGCGTGAAGTAAGCGGTTCTTTTAGAACCAAACAGAAAACCCGGCTGCGAGGCCGGGTTTTTTTGTGCTTTGGAGCGGAAATGTAAGGCGCCGGTCGCCGGCGCCCTCAAACCATCGCTCACCTCTTCTTATAGGGCCCCAGCGCCTTCGCCGCTTCCGCCGCGAAGCTCTGATCGAGCACCTGCTCGACCGAGACGCTGGCGCTCGTCACGTCACCGGTCTCCTTGAAGAAGGCGAGGTCCTTGCGCATGCTGTCGACGTTCAGGGCCCCATCGGGATTGACGCCGTGCATGGTCATGTTGCGCAGGACTTCGGGGTTCTTGATGACGGTGCGCTTGGCGAGGATGGCGATGAGTTCGTCAGCGCCCGGCCCCTGCAGCTTGCCGTTGACCATAGCGTCGTTGAAGTCGCGCGCGGCGCGCAGATAGGCCTTCATGAAGCGGGTCGCGACTTCCTTGCGCTTCTGCGCGAAATCGCCCGAATACATGATCGTCGCCGTCTGGGCGTTGGGATAGAAGGCGTCGTTTCCGGTCAGGATGACGGCGGCGCCGAGGCGCACGATGTTCGTCGTGGTCGGCTCGGTGGTGATGGAGCCGTCGATGGCGCCGTTCTGGAACGCGGGCGCGTGCTGGGGAAAGCCGAGATAGACCTTCTCCACATCGTCATATTTCAGGCCGGCGCTCTTCATCGCTTCGTTGAGCACTGAAGCGTCGCTGCCGCCAGCGCCGGTGATGGCGACCTTGCGGCCCTTCATGTCGGCGAGCGACTTGACCTTGCCGCTCTCGACGAGATCCTTGCGCACGAGAAAGACTTGGAAAGGCGCGCCCTTCACATTGGTCGCCTTGTCCGCGACGAGCTTGATGTTGATGCCGCGCTCGACGGCGTTATAGAGGCCCGCAGAAGCCGCGCCGCCGCCGACATCAAGCTGGCCAGCGCCCATCGGCGCGACCATCTTGGCGCCGGTGTCGAACTCGACGAATTCGGCCTCGATGCCTTCGGCGCCGAAATAACCCTTGTCCTGCGCGATGAAGAGCGTGCCGTCGCTCACCGCATTGACCATGCCGATGGTGACCTTGTCGGCGGCGCTCGCCGCAACGCTCATCATCGCCAGCAAAGAAGCGCCAAGCGCGCCGCGCAGACCCCTGATCATAGGCTCACCCTTTTGATGGAAAGGGCGCGAGGCCTGATCGCCTCGCGCCGCACTGATTACTTGTCGGTCTTGGAGAAGCCCGGACCCATGTTCCAGTCTTCGGCGTAATAGGGACGGTCCGTCAGGCGGCACCAATTTTCCCAACCACGCTCGAAGGTGAAGCCCGCACGACCGCCCGCATTGGCGGCGACTTCGCCGTCGCTCATGGGCAGAACATCGCCTTCGCCAAGCTGGTAGGCCTTGATCAGCATGTCGGCGTTGATTTCCATGTAGACGGAAGTGAACACCACTTCGCGAAGGCTCTTGCCGACGACGACGCTGCCATGGCCGCGCATGAGCGCCACGGTGCGCGGGCCAAGCGAGGAGGCGAGGTCACGGCCCATGTCCATGCTGGTCACAAGCAGGTTGGTGGTGCCGAACTTATGCGCGATGTCCCAGGTCGGGATGTCATTGCCGATGGGCGCGCACATATGCATGATCGGCCGCATCTTCTTCTTCGACTGCACGGTGAAGGGCACGACGTTGGGGCTGTGGTTGTGCACCACGGCCATCACGTCAGGACGCGCCTCATAGATCGCGCCGTGAATGAAGCGCTCCGAATAGGGCTTGCCGGGGTTATGGCCGACGATGTCGCCGCCGAAGGTGAATTCGGTGATGTCGTTCACTTCGACGCAGTTCGGCGCACGCGCGCGCGACAGGAAGAAGTGGTTGGGGTTCTCCGGATTGCGCATGGAGACATGGCCGAAGGAGTCGACCACATGATGATGAGCGAGCACGCGGTTCGCGGTGACAAGGTCTTCCTTGAGCTTTGCTAGATCAGTCATAGGCATCGCCTCCCAAAAGCTTGACCAAAAGGCCGGTGACGCCTTTTAGAGCATTTTCGCGCAAAGTGGGAATGGCTTTTATACATTCGTCGAAGATGGGGCGCTGAAACAGGTTCAACGCCCCGGATGTTTCGATCAGTGGCCGGTCGCGATCCGCGCCACTTCGGCGGCGTCCGGCGCCGCATCGCCGCGCCAGACCACATGCATGTCGGGACGTAGCAGCAAGAGATCGTAGCCATAGATGTCGCGGGCGATCTGGTCGGGAACATCCAGGACCGTCACAGGCGCGCCATAGGCGGCGATGGCCTTCTGCAGCGGGGCGACGTCGACGCTCGACTTGCCGAGCCGCAGGATCGTGTAGCCAAAGGCGGGGATGCGGTCCTGCATGGCCGAGCCATCGTCGAGCCAGACGTGGGGCAAGCGCGCACCAGGCCACGTCGTGGGCTCGTAGGTGCGGAAGAGATGCTCCGGCCCGCCCGGAATATCGCAGATGATGGGCGAGTGGACATAGCGATAGCCGAGCTCCGCGCCGATCATTTCGTTCGTCTTGCGCTGTTCGACATCGGCCACATTGGCGAGCACTTCGCGCGCCTTCTTGCCCTCGCGCGTATTGTCGCGAATTTCGGGGCGCCACATGGAGCGCCACTTGCGCCGACCGATGGTGGCGTAGCGCGAGGCGCCGACATTGCGGTCGCCGATCTGGCGACGCTCGAATTCATAAGACGGCAGCATGTTCGGCCCGGCCCAGCCCTTGAGCACGGCGTCGAGCTTCCAGGCAAGATCCACCGCGTCGCCGACGCCCGAGTTCATGCCAAGGCCGCCCGTGGGGATCACGAGATGCACGGAGTCGCCCGCCAGCAGGATGCGATCCTTGCCGTAGCGTTCGGCCAGCATGAGGTTCTGGCGCCACGGATTGCAGGAGAGCATTTCGAACTTCACGGGGAAGCCGACCGCCTTCTTGAAAAGCTCGATCATCTCCTCATCAGACTGTGCCTGCGCATGCAGCGTCCAGTGCTTCGTTGAATCCTGCATGATCAGGAAGGACGACTTGTCGTCGGCCACATGGTAGTGGCGCCCATGGCCGGGGCCATTGCCGCGCGGCAGCATGTCGTAAAGCTCATCGCAGCGATAAAGCCCCTGGCGCAGGGCCAGAGAATTGGGCTCGCCGTGAAGCTTGATGCCGAGCGCATGGCGCACCGGGCTCGCGCCGCCATCGCAGCCGACCATATAGTCCGAGCGGATCGTGCGGGTGGAGCCGTCAGGCCCGCGCAGGGTGGTCGTGACTCCGTTGGCGTCCTGTGTGCAGTCGACGAAGGCTGTGCTCCAGTTCACTGTCACATTGGGCTGCGTTTCGCATTCCGCCGCCAGCAAGGGCTCCATCGTATATTGCGAAATCAGCTGATAGGCCTCAAGCGGCGCAGTGCCGTCGTTGGTGGCGCGAATGTCGGCCGTGGCCTCGTCCACGCTGGGATAGGCGAGGCGCAGCAGCGGCGGCTGGGCGAGATCCAGCACTACGAAGACGTCCATGGGAATGTCGCCGCGCAGGCCCGCCGCCCGGATTTTCTGGGCGAGGCCCATGCGGCGGTAGAGCTCCATGGTGCGGGCGTTGACGCGCTCCATCTTGGGCAGAAACGCCGGCTTGTCCTTCTGCTCCACGATGGTGCAGCGGACGCCGCGCCGCCCGAGATCCAGAGCCAGAGTGAGCCCCACCGGACCTGCGCCAATGATGAGAACCTGCGTGTCCACGGATGCTTCTCCCTCAGAGATGAGTTGGGAACGCGCCGAATTGCGCCCTGTCCCCTTCAATCACAAGGAATGATAGCAGCCATTGATCTCGATCAAAATCCCGCTTTGTGGGATTTTATGAATTTTTTTCACGCCCCGCTTTTCCGAAGACGGGAGTGCGTTTCGCCCTGAAGGCGCTGACCGCCTCGCGGAAATCCGCGGTGCGGCCCGCCTCCCCCTGCAGGAGCGCCTCAAGCTGTAATTGCGCCGCCAGATCATGGGCTTCGCTTTGGCGAAAGGCGTCCTTGATCAGGCGCTGGGCAGTCGCAGGGCCACCGGCGAGGCCTCTGGCGAAGTCGAACAGAGCCGAGGCGAAGGCCTCATCCTCAAAGACCCGGTAGACGAGGCCCATGGCCTTAGCCTCTTCAGCGAGAACCTGGTCGCCGGTCAGGGCCAGCGCCAAAGCCAGCTTGGGTCCCAAGATGCGCGGCAGGAGCCAGGTGCCGCCCACGTCCGGAATGAGCCCGATGCGCACAAAAACCTGCTGCAGATGCGCCGAGCGCGCCGCCACCACAATGTCGCAGGCGAGGGCGACATTGGCGCCCGCCCCTATCGCCGGACCATTCAGTCCGGCCACGGTGATCTTTGGAAAATCCACGAGGCGGCGCACCAAAGGCGCATAATCATCCTCAAGCGTACGAGCGAGATC
>CANGOK010000185.1 GCA_947455285.1 Beijerinckiaceae bacterium
ACGAGTTCGGCGAGCGGGTCCTGCAGGCGGCGCGCGATCGACACGGCGCCGCGAAGGGTCACGTCGAGGTCGGGCAATTCGGCGCTGGCGAAGGCGGAGGCCGAATAGACCGAGGCGCCAGCTTCCGAGACCACGATCTTCGTGAGCTTGAGTTCGGGATTGCGCTGGATGATCTCGCCCGCGAGCTTGTCGGTCTCGCGCGAGGCGGTGCCATTGCCGATGGCGATGAGCTGCACCTTGTGAACGCGGCACAGACGCGCGCATTCGCCGATGGCGTCATCCCAGCGCCGCTGCGGTTCGTGCGGATAGATGACGGAGGTCGCGACGACCTTGCCGGTGTCGTCGATGACCGCAACCTTCACGCCCGTGCGGAAGCCAGGATCAAGGCCAAGGGTGGCGCGCGCGCCGGCGGGGGCGGCGAGCAGGAGATCGCGCAGGTTGGAGGCGAAGACCTTCACGCCCTCCTCCTCCGCCTGCTGCCACAGGCGCATGCGAAGATCGACGGCGAGATGGACGAGAAGGCGCGTGCGCCATGTCCAGCGCACAGTGTCCATCAGCCATTTGTCGCCGGGGCGGCCCTTGTCGGAAACGCCGACTTCAAGAGCGATCTTGCGCTCATAGGGACCGGGAACGCCGGGGGTCGTAACGGCCTCGGCGGCTTCGGGTTCGAGCTTGAGGTCGAGGATCTCTTCCTTTTCGCCGCGGAACAGCGCGAGGATGCGATGTGCCCGCAGTTTGGTGAAGGGCTCGGTGGAATCGAAATAGTCGGAGAACTTGACGCCCTCGGTCTCTTTACCAGGACGCACGGCGGAAACCAGCCGCCCGCTCGTCCAGTAAAGCTCGCGCAGGGCGCCGACAAGTTCGGCCTTCTCCGAGAAACGCTCGACCAGAATGGCGCGCGCGCCATCGAGCGCCGCCTGAACGGTCTCGATGCCCTTCTCGGCGTTGACGAAGGCGCCCGCCTGCTCCAGCGGATCGTTTTCGGGCTGGCCGAGCAGCGCATCGGCGAGCGGCGCAAGCCCCGCCTCGATGGCGATGAGCGCCTTGCTGCGGCGCTTGGGCTTGAAGGGTAGGTAGATGTCCTCCAGCCGCGCCTTGGTGTCGGCCTCCATGATGGTGCGCTCGAGGGCGTCGTCGAGTTTGCCCTGTTCGCGGATGGAATCGAGGATCGCTTTGCGCCGGTCCTCCATCTCGCGCAGGTAGCGCAGGCGCTCTTCAAGGTTGCGCAGCTGGGCGTCGTCGAGCTGGCCGGTGGCTTCTTTGCGGTAGCGGGCGATGAAGGGCACTGTGGACCCGCCGTCGAGCAGCTCCACGGCGGCGGCGACCTGCCGCTCGGCGACGCTGAGTTCTTCGGCGATACGCTGATTGATCGACTTCATCTTGGCTCCGAATCGCGGGCGCTGAATGCCCTGCGGGAGCGCGGATCTAGACCGCCGCCCGTGGCGGGGTCAAAGCAGTCCTGTGGACGAATCAAGGCGGCGAATCCTCAATCGTGCGGATGTTCCATGGCTGCCTGCGCCTTGCCGAACCGGGGCAGCGCGAGACCCAGCGCCGCAAGACTCAACACGGCCGCGATGGCGAAACAGGCGCGAATGCCGATAAGGTCCGCTCCGAAGCCCACCATGAGCGCGCCCAGCGCCGGCGTGCCGCGCCAGATCAGGGAATAGACCCCCATGACGCGCCCGCGCATGTCATTGTCGACCGCGCTCTGGGTCAGGGTCTGGATGCTGGTGGTCATGGAATTCAGCGAATAGCCACCGACAGCCGCGAACACCACGCCGATCCAGAGTTGTTCGCTCGCGATGAAGCCGAAGGTGCCGAGGCAGAAGAGCAACATGCCGAGGAAGACCCGCAGGGTCAGGCCCTGCACCTTCCCCCCAAAGGCGACGGAGGCCGCGCTGATGAGCGCGCCCACTCCGGTTGCGGAATTGAGCCATGAGAGGCCGACCGCATCCGAATGGAAGACATCGCCGGCGAAGGCGGGATACATGTCCTGCATCGGGCGCAGGCATATGCAGACCACTGTGAGCATGACGAACAGCGTCCAGATGCCCACATGGCTGCGCACGAAGACGAAGCCGTCGGTGACATCCCTGAGCAGCGACCGGCGCTTGCTCTGCTTGCGGTCGGGCGCGACCATGCGGACCGCGTAGAGCCCGACGATAAAACCGAGGCAGCCGATCGCATGGGCGATGAAGGTTCCTGCCACTCCCACGGCCGGAATGATCAACCCTGCGATGGATGGCCCGATGAAGCGCGAGACCTGAAACAGCGAAGAGTCGAGCCCGATGGCGGGCGCGAATTCCTCGCGGCTCACCACGCCCGCCACGACCGAATGGCGCGCGGTCTGGTGGAAGGGATAGACGCAGCCCGACCAGAGCGAGAGCGCCACCAGCAGCTCGATGGTGAGCACGCCCGTTAGCTGCAAGACAGCCAGCGCCACCGCCTGCAGGAACAGCGTGATCTGGGCGATCCTGATCTGCTTGAGGGGATTGTGCCGGTCGGTGATCGCCCCTGCGAAGGCGGCGAGGAAGATCATCGGCCCAAGATCGGCGGCGGCCACCGCCCCGAGCCATGCAGTGGAATGGGTCAGGTCCCAGGCGAGCCAGCCGACGCCGACCCGCTGCATCCAGCTCGTAAGATAGCTCGGCACGCCCCCAGCCATGAACCAGGCGTAATTGCGGTTGGACCAGATGCGGATGGCGGGATTGTTGAGACTCATGTCACGCAGGATGCGTCAACGAGCCCTTGAAAGCCAGATAGCCGCCGTCGATCAGCAGATCCGTTCCCGTGACGAAGGACGAGAGGTCGCTGCAGAGGTAAAGCGCCCCGTCAGCGATTTCGCGCGCTTGGCCCGTGCGGTTGAGGAGATAGCTCGGCCCCTTGGCGGCGTTGGCGGCCTCACGGCTCGGGAACCGCTGGAGCGCCGCGCGCAGGGTGTCGATGGCGCCGGGCGAAATGGAATTGACGCGGATGCCATCGGCGGCGTGGTCGATGGCGAGCACCTTGGTCAGTTGCAAGACCGCACCCTTGCTCGCGCAATAGGCCGGACGCTTGGGCACGCCGATATGGGCGTGGGAGGAGGCAATGTTCACGATCGCGCCACCGCCCGCCCTGCGCATTTCGGGAATGGCGTATTTGCACATGAGAAAGCCGCCGGTGACGTTGACCGCGAAGGCGCGGTTCCAGTCCTCAATGCTTAGGGTTTCGACCGTGCCGCCCGGCGTGAGCGCCGCCGCGACATTGAGAAGGTTCGTCACCTTGCCAAAGCGCGCCACGCAGGCCGCTACAGCGCCCTTGGCCTGCTCGGGATCGGTGATGTCGGCGCTGAAAGCCATGGCCTCACCCCCATCGGCGGCGATGGCGTCGACACTCGCCTGCGCCTTTTCCATGGAGACATCGAGCACGAAGACCCGCGCGCCCTCATGGGCGAAAAGGCTCGAAATCGCGCCCCCAATCTCGCCCCCGCCGCCACTGACAATGGCGACGCGCCCCTCAAGCAAATGCCCAGCAGCCATGCATCCCTCCCCTTTGTTTTTGGAAAAGGTAGGGGTGGGGAATGAGGTGCGTCAAGCGATGCCCTTGACCCAAAGCCCCGCTACGCCAGCTAAGTAAGGCTGGCTCGACACGGGAGAGCGGAATGCGCATCGGGATTCCCTGCGAGATCAAGGACAATGAATATCGCGTCGGCCTGACGCCCGCCTCCGTTGCCGAATTGAACTCCAATGGGCATCGCGTGCTGGTGGAGCAAGGCGCGGGGATAGGATCGGGTCTGCCCGACGACGCCTACGCCAAAGCGGGCGCAGAACTCTGCCATGGGCCGGGCGAGATCTTCGCCACCTGCGACCTCATCGTGAAGGTAAAGGAGCCGCAGGCCGCGGAGACGAAGCTGCTGCGCCCCGGCCAGATGCTTTTCACCTATCTTCATCTCGCGCCCGATCCCCAGCTCACCCGCGCCCTGATGGATAGCGGCGCGACCTGCATCGCGTATGAAACCGTGACCTCGCCAAGCGGCGGCCTGCCCCTGCTCACCCCAATGTCGGAGGTCGCGGGACGGCTCGCGGCGCAGGTCGGCGCGCATTATCTGGAGCGCGAGGCTAGCGGGCGCGGCGTGCTGCTTGGCGGCGTGCCCGGCGTGTCGCCTGCAGACGTTCTGGTGCTGGGCGGAGGCGTCGCAGGCGCCAATGCGGCCAGAGTAGCGCTCGGCATGGGCGCAACCGTAACCGTGGCTGATCGCAACCTTGAGACCTTGCGGCGGCTGTCTAGCCTCATGCCCGGCCTGCGGACGATCTTCTCCACGCGCGCCGCCTTGCAGGCGCTTGCGCCGCGAACCGATCTTCTCATCGGCACGGTGCTTGTGCCGGGCGCCGCGACGCCGAAGCTCGTCACGCGCGAGATGGTCGCGAGCATGAAGCAGGGCTCTGTCATCGTCGACATATCCGCCGATCAGGGCGGCTGCTGCGAGACGACAAGGCCGACCAGCCATTCCGATCCGACCTATGTCGTGGAGGGCGTGACGCATTATTGCGTGACGAACATGCCCGGCGCCGTGCCGCGCACCTCGACCTTCGCCCTCAACAACGCCACCCTGCCTTTCGTCCTAGCGCTCGCCGACAAGGGCTGGCGCGAGGCGATGCGGGATGACCCGCATCTCCGCAATGGGCTCAATGTGCATGAGGGCAAGATCACCTGCGCGCCGGTGGCGCAGGCGCAGGGGTTGGAGTTTGTGGCGCCGGAGCCGCTTTAAAACCCCGGCAACTCCACCAAAAGAAAAAACCCGTTGATCATGAAGGCGCCGCCTGCAATTCCGAGCGCGCCGCCGAGAAACGCCAGCCAGATCACCTCCGCCACGAGCGAAACTGAAATCAGCACGATGGCGATTTGAAGCAGGGCTTCGGCGTAATCGAAGTATGGGTCCTGCCTCATCGCCCGGTCGCGGATCTCCTCATGGGCGCGGGCGCGGGCCAGAAGCTCTTTCTTCCCCTCGCCGGTCGAAGGTTCGGATTCATAACGGGCGATGGTCGCCTTGTAGGTTTCAAGCTTCTTCTTCAGGGCGGCCTGCGCCTCTTCGCCAAGCCCCGGCGTCGAAGTCCATGCGAGTTCGATCTCGTCCGCCGCCAGCGCAAGGCTGGTCTGGCGGATGTTCTTGGCTTGGTAGAAACTGAAGGCGTTGGCCGCAAGAATATTGTTATTCAGCGTATCCTTGCCCGCATTCTGTCCGCCAAGGCTCGTCAAGGCGAGCAACATCGCCAAAAAAGAAATGAAGATGGCGGCACGTTGCTTGAATTGGTCGCTATGTTTCTGAGCGTCGATGAAATCGGCTGCGTCTTCGGCTTTCATATTATTCACTGATCCCGGCGAATCCTGCGTAAGGTTAGCCGCTATACATCGCTAGCGGCAAGGCTTGGCAATCTCTGCTTGAGCCTGACGTAAGCGCAGGCTCGGCCGGGTTGCGCCTCGACCTGAATTATGTGCAGGAAGGACCAATAAGATCTCAACCTTGGGACGGAATCGTTGAACAGTCCAAAGAAGCCCGTCGCTTTCACCGTCCCCGCGCTGATCCGCAAAAACACCGCCCTCATCGCGCTCTCCCAGTCCTTCACTGGCGCGGGCATGCAGCTCGCCTATGGTCTGGGGCCGCTGATGGTCTATCAGCTCACCGGCTCGGCGGGGCTTTCAGGGCTTTCGGTGGCGCTGATCGGGCTCAGCCGTTTCGCAGTCTCCTATCCCGTTGGCAGGATCACCGACGCCTATGGGCGCCTGCCCGGCATCACCTTCGGGCTTGCTCTGGCCCTCTGCGGGGCGCTGGCGGTGGGCTATTCGCTGATCGCGAGCAGCCTGGCGATGTTCGTCGCGGGCATGCTGATCTTCGGCATGGGCATGAACGCCTCGCAGCAGATGCGGGTCGCGGCCACCGATATGTTTCCACCCCAGATGCGCGCGACGGCGCTTGGCTATGTGGCGATGGGCTCGCTGCTTGGCCTGTGCCTGATGCCGCTCATGATGACCGTTTCGGACAAAAACGCGGCGTCGATCGGAGTCGATCCGCTCGCCCTGCCATGGTTCATGGTTCCCGCGCTCATCATCGGCGGCATGATCATCGTGCGCAATGTGAGGCCCGATCCCAAACATATCGGCATGAACCTCAGGCATTATTACCCGGACTATGAGCCGCCGCCGAAACAGGCCGGGCCTGCGGGCTCGTTCAGCGCATGGTCGCTGCTGAAAAAGCCGCGCATCCTCATCGCCATCGTCTGCAACTGCGCGGGACAGGGCAATATGTCCATCGTCATGGTGCTGACCTCGCTGGTCCTGTCGCATCATGGCTATACGCTGACGGAGATCAGCTATTCCCACGCCTTCCATTCAGCGGGCATGTTCGCCTTCACGATTCCGCTGGGCAAGCTCGCCGACCGCTATGGGCGCGGCTTCATCATGTATCCGGGCGTCGGCGTCTCGGTCATTGGCGCGGGGCTGGTGGCCTTCGTGCCGACCTACGCCATGGTGACGCTGGGCACGTTCCTTGTGGGGCTCGGCTGGGCGGGCGCCAATGTGGCCTCGACCGCGCTGCTGGCGGATGAAACCACCACGGCTGAGCGCGGACGCGCCATCGGCCTCAACGATAGTTTCGGCGGCAGCATGACCGTGATGACCGCAGTGATCACCGGCCCGCTGATTGAATTCTATGGCCTGCCCTCGACGGGCCTTGCGGCGATCAT
>CANGOK010000186.1 GCA_947455285.1 Beijerinckiaceae bacterium
ATCCTGCATCGGATCATTGGCCGTGGGCTTGCGTGGCCTGATCCGGCGCTCCTGCATGATCTCAAGCTGCATGTGCTGAATTTCCGCAAGGCGCTGCCATTGGCGTGAAATCAGATAGTCGATCTTTTCGTGCAGATGGCGGATTTCGAGCTCCGCCTTCAGGTTCACGCGATAATCGTTGAGGGCGCGCAGGCGGTCCTTCGCCTCCTGGCGCTTCTGGCTCATCATGATGATCGGCGCCTGAATAGCGGCGATGCAGGAGAGCAGAAGATTGAGCAGGATGAAGGGATAGGGGTCGAAAGCCGCCGCCTCTCCCTGCATCAGGTTGAAGCCCATCCAGATCACCAGCACAGCGAAGAAAGAAAGCAAGAAGGCCCAACTGCCGCCAAAGCTCGCCAGATGATCCGACAGAACCTCGCCGATGGTGCGATGCTCCTCGAATTCCTCTTCGGTGTTTTCTGCGATCGTGTCCTGATTGGAGATGCTTTCCGCGACCTGCCGGTCGAGTTCGGTGAACTCGCCATGCTCCTGTTGCAGCAACTCCTCCATATAAATCATGCGGTAGCGGGCGAGCTCCGTACGGCTGATCATGGCGTTGGGCGGCAGATCCGGAAAATCCGAGCGGATGCGTTCGGCGAGGCTCGGACGCAAGCCGTCGATGTTCACCAGCTCGCGCTTGCGGAACTTCTTGCCGCTGATCGCCGAGGGCGCCTTTTTGCGGCGGCGGGCGAGCGAGACGGGAGCGCCCCCCTCCACGCCATCGGCATCGCTCTCGCCTTCAAGATCGCCATCGCCCTCATCGTCGTCGAGCGATGTCTCGTCGTCGATGGGTTCCGAATATTCGAGGGATGACGGTTCCTCGTCCTCAAGTGCGGCGACCGTGCGGCGCCCCATCTTCAGAAGGTCCTGATCCTCAACCGAGGTCTTCGACTCGTGTTCCGCCATGATCTGCCTCCGCCCTTGCGGATGATGGTTTGTAGCGACGGTTTGATGACATTTGCGTCAGAGAGTCCAGCCGCTTATGTTTTCATCATGATCGGGTCCTGAAATCCCGCGAGGAAACGCCATGAAAAGATTGTTCGCCGCGCTCTCCATACTCGTCGCCGCCGTGGCGGGACTCGCCTCCGCACAGGCGCAAGCGCTTCGCGACGTCGCCTATGTCTATTCGGGGCCGACCTCCTACTACTGGGATATTTTCATCGCGCAGGAGAAGGGTTTCCTCAAGGACGAGGGGATCAAGCTCGACATGATCATGGCTGATAATGTCGCCCAGCAGACCCAGATGCTCATCACCGGCGCAGTGCAGATCATCGGCGCCAACGCCGAGGTCGCCATCGCAGCCATGGAAAAAGGCGCACCCATCACCATCGTGGGCGCCCAGACGGCCAAGCAAGGCTTCGTCTTCATGGCCCGGCCGGAGATCAAGACCTTCGCCGATCTCAAGGGCAAGCTGCTGGGCGCCACCCAACTGCAAGACGCCTCAGCCACCATGCTGATGGAACTGCTCAAGAAAAACGGCGTCGACCGCAATTCCTATGACATGATCGCGCTTGGCGGCACGCCCAACCGCTTCGCCGCCCTCACCAATGGCGCTGTGGCCGGAACGCTGCTGAGCCCGCCGCTCGATTACAAAGCGGCGGCTCTTGGCATGAACAAGCTTGGCTACGCCTTCGAGGCTTTCGAGGGACCGCAGGTCGTTTACACCGTGCAGAAGGCATGGGCGCAGAAGAACGAGGATACGCTGGTCCGCTTCCTGCGGGCGGCGGCGCGCGGCATGGCCTTCCTCTATGACCCAGCCAATCGCGAGGTCAGCGCCGACATTCTCGTGAAGACCATTGGCGGAACCAAGGAAGACGCGCTCAAGAACTATGACGACTGGATGGGTCCCAACAAGGTCATGGCGGTAAATCTACGGCTCACCCCGCAGGGGCTGAAAGCCTTTCTCGACCTGCGCGGCTCGAAGGAGGATCCCGCCAAGTTTCTTGACCTGAGCTATCTCGAAAAGGCGCTGGCGAAGAAGTAAGGGTCTTCGCCCCGCATGATCCGTCGCCGCGGCGGTGACGTAAGCCGATCAGTTAATTTGCTGATCCAAAGGCGGAACTGGTGACGAAGAGCGAAGCGCAGGGCGGCCCCGCCCTTGTCTGGTTGCGGGACGATCTGCGGCTTGCGGATCAACCTGCGCTCGCGGCGGCTATCGCGAGCGGCGCGCCGGTCATCTGCCTCTATGTCTTCGATGAGGAAAGCCCCGGCCTACGCCCCCTTGGCGGCGCCTCGCGCTGGTGGCTGCATCACAGTCTCAAGGCCCTTGAGGCCTCTTTCGCCGCCATCGGTGGGCGGCTCGACATTTTGCGCGGCCGGGCTGGCGATCTTGTTCCTGCAGTCGCGCGCGCGGCTGGCGCCTCCTGCGTTTTCTGGACAAGACGCTACGAAGCGGCGACGATCGAGATCGACAAGCAGGTCAAGGCGCAGCTGTCTGACGAGGGGCTGCGGGTCGAGAGCTTCAACGGCCAGCTTCTCTTCGAACCGTGGACCCTGCGCACCAAGACGGGTGACTTCTACAAGGTCTTCACACCCTTCTGGAAAGCCTGCCTCGCCCTGCCCGCCCCCGGCGCGCCGACGCCCGCTCCGCGCAAGCTCGCAGCCGCGCAATGGCCCGCGCAGGCGCCTGAGCGCGTCGCGCTCGATGCGCTAGGCCTGCTGCCTACCAAGCCGGATTGGGCAGGAGGTCTGCGGGCGGCATGGACGCCCGGCGAGGCGGGCGCAAAGGCGCGGCTGGCGGCTTTCCTTGACGAGGGAATCGGAGCTTACGCTGACAATCGCGACCGGCCCGACCTTCCGGCGACCTCGCGCCTCTCGCCCCATCTTCGCTTTGGCGAAATCAGCCCCCGGCAGGCCTTGGCCGCTGTGCGTCACGCCGTTGATGCGGACAAGGCCCCATCGCGGGATGTAGATAAGTTCGTCGCCGAGCTCGGCTGGCGGGAATTCTCCTACCACCTCCTGTTTCACAACCCCGAGCTGGCGCGCAAAAACTTCCAGCCCCGTTTCGACGCCTTCCCATGGCGCGCGCCTTCGGACGCCGAACTCACCGCATGGCGGAAAGGCCTTACCGGCTACCCAATCGTCGATGCGGGGATGCGCGAACTCTGGCTCACAGGAACCATGCACAATCGCGTGCGCATGATCGCGGCCTCGTTCCTCATCAAGGATCTGATGGCCGACTGGCGCGTCGGCGAGGAGTGGTTTTGGGATACGCTTTGCGACGCAGATCCCGCCAGCAACGCCGCGAGTTGGCAGTGGGTCGCTGGCTCGGGGGCTGACGCCGCGCCCTATTTCCGCGTATTCAATCCGATCCTGCAGGGCATGAAATTCGACCCCGCCGGGGCCTATGTGCGCACCTATGTGCCCGAACTCGCCGCCCTGCCCGATGAATGGATTCACAAGCCCTGGGAGGCGCCCCCGCTGGTGCTGAAGGCGGCGAATGTCGCCCTGCCCCGCGACTACCCCCTGCCCATGGTGGACCACGGCAAGGCGCGTGACAGGGCGCTCGCGGCTTTCGCTGAATTGAAGGCGGCCGGCGGCTAGGCCTTAGCCCCGCCGTCCGAAAAAGCGGTCGATGATGCGGCCGACCGGTCCACTTAGATGCAACGGCGCGTCAGTGACCGCAAAGCAGATACAGTCCTCGCCTTCGTCCGTCTTGGGGCGATGATCGAAATCAGCATCGGCGATGGCGATGTCCCCCCGCACGTAGCGGCCGGTGATGTCCGAGAACGAGCCCTTCAGGACAAGCGTGATCTCCGAACCTTCATGCGTGTGGGAAGGAACGCTACGCCCCCCGCCGATCCACAAAAGCGAGGCCTCGCCGCGCTGGTTATTCGCGATGCGATGCTCCCGCACGCCGGGCAACTTGGTGCGCCAATTGATGTCACCAATGTCACCGCCCACATACCGCAGAAGCGGCGCGGGCAGAACTGACGAAGGGGAGACTGCAGCCGACTGTTGGGGCGCGTCTGCAAAGATGCGGGCGAGGCGCGCGTCCCGGTCCGCGATCTTCGAGGGCGATGCGCTTTCGAGTTCGGAAGCCGCCAGATCCTCAAGCGCCGCGACGAAACGTCGATTACGCGAGCTAAGCAAAAGATGGGACGCGATAAGTGCGTGGGTCGCAGGGTCAAGCGCGCCAACGCAGTAGGACGCCAGCAGCGCGTCGATCGGTCTCTTGGGCTCCTGCCGGAAGCCGTGAAGGTGCTGGTCAGCGCTTGGTACAGACGGCATTTGTAGCTCTTGAATGGTCCTGAGAGGTTTGAATAGAACGCAACAAGATCGCTACGCACAGCCAAGCGGACTGGATCACTCACTTGAACCAAGTAAATCACCTGCGCCTTGCGGATTGCCCACCTTCACCCTAATTAGACGGTGAAATCGCGAAAGGCGTCTCATGTCCGACTATAATAACGTCATTGGGGCAATCGGAAACACCCCGATGATAAAACTTCGCCGCGCCTCCGAGGAAACAGGCTGCACCATTCTGGGCAAGGCCGAATTCATGAACCCCGGCGGGTCAGTGAAGGACAGGGCGGCCCTCGCCATCGTTCGCGACGCCATCGCGCAGGGTCGGTTGAAGCCCGGCGGCATTATCGTTGAAGGCACTGCGGGAAATACGGGCATCGGCCTTGCGCTGGTCGCCAACGCCATGGGCTTTCGCACGGTCATCGTGATCCCCGACACCCAGTCGCAGGAAAAGAAGGACATGCTGCGGCTGCAGGGCGCCGAGCTGATCGAAGTTCCCGCCGTGCCCTACTCGAACCCCAATAATTACGTGAAACTTTCTGGCCGCCTCGCCGAACGCCTCGCTCGCGAATGCCCGGAAGGCGCCATCTGGGCGAACCAGTTCGACAATATCGCCAACCGTGGCGGCCATCAGGCCACCACCGGCCCGGAAATCTGGGACCAGACCGAGGGCAAGATCGACGGCTTCACCTGCGCGGTCGGCACTGGCGGCACGCTGGCGGGCGTCGGCATGGCGCTGAAGGCGCGCAATCCCGACGTGAAGATCGCGATCTCCGACCCGATGGGGGCGGCGCTCTATTCCTGGTATGCGCGCGGCGAACTGAAAGCCGAGGGAACCTCCATAACCGAGGGCATCGGACAGGGCCGCGTGACCGCCAATCTTGTGGATGCGCCCGTGGACATGGCCTTCCAGATCCCTGACGAAGAGGCCCTGCCGATCGTCTTCGATCTCGCCGAACATGAAGGCCTGCTGCTCGGCGGCTCCTCGGGCGTGAATGTCGCAGGCGCCATCCGCCTCGCCAAGGCGCTGGGCCCGGGCCATACGATTGCTACCATCCTGTGCGATTGCGGCGCGCGCTACGCCTCCAAACTCTATAATCCGGAGTTCCTGGCTTCGAAGAACCTGCCGGCGCCCGGCTGGCTGCTCCGCAAGCCACAGATCAAGCCCGATTTTATCTAAAGATCAAAAGGATGTCGGCATGACTTCACAAGACGATTTCGGGCTTCTTGTGAGCGCTGGATGGCTTGCGGCGCATCTGGGCGATCCTGATCTCGTGGTGCTCGACGCCTCCTGGCACATGCCCGCCACCGGACGCGACGGGCGGCGCGAGTTTCTTGCCGGCCATATTCCCGGTGCGGCCTTTTTCGATCTCGACGCGGTCAGCGACCAGACGAGCCCCCTGCCCCATATGCTGCCGTCGCCCGACGACTTCGCCAGCGCCATGAGCGCGCTCGGCGTCAGCGACGACAAGCGCGTGGTCGTCTATGATGCGGCAGGCCTATTTTCGGCGCCGCGCCTTTGGTGGATGCTGCGTGTTTTCGGTCATGAGAAGGTCGCCATCCTCGACGGCGGACTGCCTAAATGGACCGCCGACGGAAATCCCCTCGACAAAGGCGAGGCGCATCCAAAGGCGGGCCGTTTCACCACCCGTTTCGACAAAAGCGCCGTCGCCGATCTGGCGCAGGTGCGCGAAGCCCTCGACGCCAGGAGCGCGCTTGTCCTCGACGCGCGTTCCGCCGACCGGTTCTTTGGCCGCGCGCCAGAACCAAGGCCCGGACTCGCCAATGGCCATATGCCGGGCGCCTTGAACCTTCCCATGACTGACCTGATCGAAAATGGTCAGCTGAAAGATCCGCAGGCCCTTGAGGCGGCGCTCGAAAAGCTTGGCGTCGGCGCTGACAAGCCGATCATCACCACCTGCGGCTCGGGCGTATCAGCCGCCATCATCACACTCGCGCTGGCCCGACTTGGGCTGCCGATGGGACGGATCTACGACGGTTCGTGGACCGAATGGGGCGGCCGCGCCGACTTGCCGGTCGCGACTGACTGAGCCGCTCAAACCTCACCCAACGCAATTCTCTCGCAAGGCCGGGCAACTTAGTCCCGGCCTTCTTCGTTGCTGGACTCATGCTGGGGCCTTGAGACACGGAGCTTGAGCGATGTGCGATTACTCCCTTGAAATGTATGGATCACGCCCGGCCCGGGAATCCGAACGCTACGAAACTGTCCGGTTTCCTTCGGGTAGCGTCGGACTCGCATCGCCTGGCGATTGCGGCACGGCGGTCTGCGTCCAGTACGATACCCGGCTAAGGCTGGAGAACATCCCGCTTCATCTGCAATCAAGCCTGCGGATCAAGTCCTGTGAAGACGTCACCTTCGTGCGCCTTGACCACGGGG
>CANGOK010000187.1 GCA_947455285.1 Beijerinckiaceae bacterium
AAGCGTTGCCCCCATCGCCCGAGCCGTATAAGCCTGTGCCCATAGAGGCGCGCAGGGCGCGCGGCAGGGAGAAACACCGTGGGGCAGAAGACGATTGAAGGAACTGTTGCGGACGCTTACCTGGCCTTGCTGGCCGATCGTGGCGTTGATTACCTTTTCGCTAATGCGGGCACCGATTTCGCGCCGCTGATCGAGGCCTATTCCAAGGCCGAAGCGAATGGGACCAAGGTTCCCAAACCCGTCACCGTGCCCCATGAAAACGTCGCCGTCTCCATGGCCATGGGCTACTACTTGAAGACTGGCAAGCCGCAGCTTGTGATGGTGCATGTGAACGTCGGCACCGCCAATGCGGTCTGCGGCGTGATGAACGCCTGGCGCGGCAATATCCCGGTTCTTTTCAGCGCGGGCCGCACACCCTTCGCCGAGGAGAGCGGCGAGCTTGGCCAACGCTCCGGCGAAATCCACTGGCCTCAGGAAATGCGCGATCAGGGCGCCATGGTGCGCGAATTCGTGAAGTGGGACTACCAGCTCCCCAACGGACATGTGTTGGAGAACACCGTCGACCGCGCCCTCAATCTGGCGATGAGCGAGCCCAAGGGCCCGATCTATCTCACCCTGCCGCGCGAAGTGCTGGCTGGACCCGCGCATAACTTCACCTACCAGTCGCCCTCGCGTCACAACCCGGCGGCTCCTCCCTATCCCGACAAGAACGCCATTGATCAGGCGGCGGAGATGATCGCGCGCGCCGAGCGCCCGCTCATCATCACCTCGAGCGCCGGCCGCGATGAGGCGGATGTCGCCAAGCTTGCCGCTCTGGCGGAGGCCTTCGCCATTCCCGTCACCCAGCGCAAGCCTCGCTATGTGGCGTTGCCGACCGATCACCCGATGCATCTCGGCTTCAACCCCGACGCCTATCTGAAGGACGCCGATTGCATCATCGTGCTTGAATGCGACGTGCCGTGGATTCCCTCCAAGCGCAATCCGAAGGCTGACGCCAAGATCATCCACATCGGCGTCGATCCGCTCTTCTCGCAATATCCCATGCGCAGCTTCCCCTGCGATCTCGCCATCAGCGGCGTCATCGGCGCGACGTTGCCCGCACTGACCGAGGCTCTGGCCACTCGCCACGCCCATGCGCACGAGCGCATTGAAGCGCGCCGTGCGCGTCTTGCGACTGAGCGCGCCGCCCAGCGCGAGCAGTGGGCGGGCATGATCGCGAAGGCGAAGGACGCCAAGCCGATGTCGCCGGTCTGGATCACCCATTGCCTCGACGAGGTGAAGGGTCAGGACGCCATCGTCATCAAGGAATCGCCGATCACCTTCGAGCATATGCGCTTCACCCAGCCCGGCACGATGTTCTCGGTCGGGGCCGCGGGCGGCCTTGGCTGGGGTCTTGGAACGGCGCTCGGCGTGAAGGCGGCGGTCGGCGACAAGCTTGTCATCTGCACCTGCGGCGACGGCGCGTATATGTTCGGCAATCCGATCCCCGCCCACTACGTCTCGGCCGCCGAAAAGCTGCCCATGCTGACGGTGGTCTTCAACAACCAGATGTGGGGCGCAGTGAAGCGCAACACCCACGAGGTCTACCCTGACGGCTACGCCTCGAAGAGCAACCGCGAGGCCCTGACCTATTTCGATCCGCAGCTGCAGTTCAACAAGGCGGTGGAAGTCGCTGGCGGCTATGGCGAGACGGTGGAAGATCCCGCCGATATGCCCAAGGCCATTGAGCGCGCGCTCAAGGCGGTGCAGGTCGAGGGACGTCAGGCGCTGCTCAACGTCATCTGTCGCGGAGTCTGAGAAGCGGCAGGCCATGTCGACTCTGGACGCAGAGGCGCCCCAAGCGCAGAAGGCGCTGACCCATCGCGAGACGATGTGGATCGTTGCGGGCGCACTGCTGCCGGTTTTCATGGGCTCGATGGACCAGACGGTCGTATCGAGCGCCCTGCCGACCATCGGCGCCTCGCTCGGCGGGGCGTCGCATCTGTTCTGGGTCGTGGCGGCGAATCTTCTGACCGCCACGGCGATGACGCCGCTCTATGGCAAGCTCAGCGACATCCACGGTCGCCGCATGTCCTTGCTGCTAGCGATCGGCCTGTTCCTGGGCGGCTCCGTGATCGCGGCCGTAGCGGTCAATCTGCCCATGCTGATCCTTGGCCGCGCCATTCAGGGGCTTGGCGGGGGCGGGCTCACCTCTGTTCCCATGACCATTCTTGGCGATGTCGTCGCCCCCAAGCAGCGCGCGCGCTACTACACTTACTTCTCCATCACCTACATAACCTCCGGGATGCTGGGGCCGATCTATGGCGGGTTCATCGCCCAGCATTTCCATTGGTCGCTGATCTTCTGGTTGAACCTGCCGATCGGCGTCGCCGCCTATGTCGTCACCAGCAGCCTTCTGCGCCGCCTGCCGCGCTATGAGCGAAAGCACAAGCTGGATTTTCTCGGCGCCGCGCTGATCGTGCTCGCTAGCTCCACCTGCATGTTCGCGCTGAACGCAGGCGGACGCGCCTATGCCTGGGGCTCACCGGAGATCGTCGGTCTCGCGATCTTGTCCGCAGTCTCATGGGTTGGTTTCGTCTGGCGCCTGAGGACGGCGCCTGAGCCGCTCGTTCCGCTCAATATCCTGCGCAATCGCATCGTGCTCTTCGCCAATATATCGAATGGCGTCGGTTGGGCTTCGGTGATGAGCCTCAATATCTATTTGCCGATGTTCCTGCAGTCGGTCCATGGGCTCAGCCCCTCCGTCTCGGGTCTGCATCTCGCCAGCCTGATGATCACGGTCAACGTGAGCGCGCTCGTCAGCGCGCAGATCACGGCGCGCATCACCAATTATAAATATCCCCCATTGTTCAGCCTGCTGCTGTGCATTGGCGCATGCCTTTATCTTGCGCTGCATACGCAGGAGATCGGCAGCTTCGAATTTGAGGTTGTGCTGATCCTGATTGGCGTCGGCTTTGGGCCGGTGGCTCCGGTGACGACGGTCGCCATGCAGAACGCCGTCGAACTGCATCAGATGGGCATTGCGGTTGGAACCGCCACCTTTGGCCGTAGCCTCATCGCCACGGGGCTGATCGCCGTCTATGGCGTCATCGTGCTGGGCGATCTGCAGGGCGTTGATCTGCGCAGCGCTCAGGCCATCGCCGCTAATCTTTTCGGGGACAAGGCGGAGGCGGCGGCCCATTTCCGCACCGTCTTTCTAGCAGGGACGGGGGCCTTCATCGTCTCTTTTGTGGCGCTTGCGTTGATGGAGCAAAAGCCCCTCTTAGCCGAAAGACGGTAGCGGCGACACGCCTTGACAGTGAACCGGACGCCGACCTTGGGCGTAAGCGGAGGCGGTCAACCGTTTCGCAGGGGCTGTTTAATGGATCGTCGTTCATTTCTCGGCGCAGGTTTGGGGATGTTCGCTGGGCCGGCGCTGGCCGAGGGGCCTGCGAGCGGGCGCACCTGCTACAGCATGTCGTTCTCTGGGCTCGACAGGGGCGATATCCAGCTTGGAGCCTTCGTGGGCCGGCCTATTCTCGTCGTCAACACCGCCTCGCTCTGCGGCTTCGTTGGGCAATATGCGGGTTTGCAGAGCCTTTGGGAGCGGTTTTCGCCCCGGGGCCTCATGATCATCGCCGTTCCCTCGAATGATTTTGGCGGTCAGGAGCCCGGTGGGGCGGAGGAAATCCACCACGCCGCCAGCGGCTATGGCGTCAGCTTTCCCATCGCCGCCAAGGCCAAGGTCGTGGGTCCGGAGGCGCATCCCTTCTTCCGCTGGGCCGCGATGGAGCGCCCGCGCGATCTGCCCCGCTGGAATTTTCACAAATACCTTGTGGGCAGGGACGGGCGTATCGCCGATGTCTTCAGTACGGTGACGGACCCTACCAGCGCGACCGTCATGCGCGCGGTGGAGAAGGAGTTCCGGTCGCTGGCGGCTGGCTAGACCGATCTGATCCTAATCAGCGACGGGGACAGGCGGCACGGTTAAACTGTCGCCCATGAGTCGCGAATCTGAGCCTGAACAGGAAGAGACCATCGCGTTTATCAGGGCGCAGGAACCCTGCTCAGAGGTTGTGACTCACGCCTCGCATGTTTTTCTATTCGATGACTACGCGCTGAAGCTTAAGCGCTGTCTGCGCTACGCCTATCTGGATTTCTCAACGTCCGAGCGCAGGCTCGCTGATTGTGAGCGCGAGCTTGAGATCAACCGCCGCTTCACTCCGCGTCTCTATCGCGGGTTGCGCCGCATAACCCGAGCTAACGGCGCCTTGAGCTTCGATGGTGAGGGCGAGCTGGTGGACGCGGTGGTGGAGATGCGGCGCTTCCCAAGCGAAGACCTGTTCTCGCGCGTAGTCGAGGAAGGGCGCGCCACGCCTGCGCTGGCCACGCAGTTGGCGGGCGTGATCGCGGCCTCTCACGAGCGCGCCGAGGTCGCGCCTTTTGGCGGCGCCGAGGCCTTTGCGCGAGTGCTGGCGCTGAATGAGGCGGCGCTGCGGACGACGCCTCCGGTGGCGGTTGATCGGATTGAGGCGCTCGCCGCGAAGCTGCGAGAAGAACATGCGCGGTATGTGGCATTGCTCGACAGACGCGGGGCGCGTGGCTGCGTGCGTAGATGCCATGGCGACCTGACCCTTCGAAACATCTGCCTCCTCGATGGCGAGCCTGCCCTGTTCGACGCGCTGGAGTTCGATGAAGAGCTCGCCACGGTCGATGTGCTTTATGATCTCGCCTTTCCCCTGATGGATCTTTGGCGCCTCAATGCGCGCGGCCTCGCAAACATCCTTTTCAACCGATACCTCGACTGTCGCGACGAAAGCGATGGCTTGGCTCTGCTGCCGCTCTTCATGGCCACCCGCGCTGTTGTCCGCGCCCATGTGGCTGCCGCGCTCGGTCCCGAACGGCGCGCCGAAGCGCAAGCCTATTTCGCGCTCGCCGAAGAACTGATCGAGCCGCGCGCGCCTTTGCTTGTCGCTTTGGGAGGCTTCAGCGGCTCCGGCAAGTCGACGCTCGCCGCGCATATCGCGAGCGAGTTGGGGCCAGCGCCCGGCGCTCGCATCCACGCCACCGACCGCATCCGCAAGGCGCTGCATGGCGTTGGGGCGACGGAAAAGCTGCCGCCTGACGCTTATGCGCCGCAGGTTTCAGCAAAAGTCTATCGCCTTGCGCGCGAAGCCTGCGCTGCGACCCTTGCTGCAAGGCATGGCAGTATCGCCGAAGCTGTTTTCGATCGCGAAGAGGACCGCGCCGCCATCGAGGCTGTTGCGCAGGCAGCGGGTGTGCGCTTCGCTGGTTTCTGGCTGGAGGCGCCGGTCGAAGCGCTGGCCCGGCGCATTGCTGCGCGTCGCAACGATCCGTCCGACGCAGACGAAACGGTGATGCTGGCGCAAGCCGCGCGGGGGCATGAAGAGGTTCGTTGGATACGGCTCGACGCCACGCAGGGCGTCGAGGCCATGGCGGCGGAGGTCTTCCGCAGGCTGAAAGGCTAGCGGCTCCGTCGTCTTGCCTTCCGCCACGCTGCCCTAAGTGAGGTTCAGAGCCAGCAGAGGGTCGCCAATGTTTAGCCGCTTCACACTATGTCTGATCGCGACCCTTTGCGCGTCGGCCGCCATGGCGCAGCAGACCGACCCCGGACCCGGACGGCGTCTCGCAGAGCGCTTTTGCACCTCCTGCCATGAGATCAGGCCCGGCGAGACGGGGGCGGGGCCGATGGCTGCGGCGCCGCCGTTCCAGCTCGTGGCGCGGATGCCTTCAACCACTCAGCTGGCGCTGCATGTGTTCTTGAGCACAAGCCATGCGGGCATGCCGAACATCCTGCTCACCGAGCAGGAGATTGACGAGCTGGCCGCCTATATCGTCTCGCTGGCTCCGACGCCGAAGTAGGTTAGCCCTTCAGCACGATCAGCCCGTCGAGCGCCAGCGCGCCGTCATGCGTCGCCACCAGCGGATTGACGTCCACGCTTTCGAGCCGCTCGCCAAGATCCTGCGCGAGATGCGACAGGCCCACCAGCGCGTTGACGACGGCCGTGCGGTCAAGCTTCGCGCCGCCACGATAGCCGTCGAGCAAGCGTCCGGCCATGGTGCGATCGACCATATCCTGCGCTTGCGCCTGCGAGAGCGGCACGGGGCCGAAGGCGACGTCTTTGACCAGTTCAAGCAGCACGCCTCCCGCGCCGAACATGGTCACGAGGCCGACCTCCGGGTCGCGATGCACGCCCAGCACAAGCTCCGTTCCGCCGCTCACCTGCTGCACGACGAGCACGCCGCCAAAATGAGAGCCGGGCTTGGCTGTCGCGAGCGAAGACGCGATGCGCGCGAAGCCCTCCCGCGCCTCCTGCGCATTGCGCAGCCCAATCAGCACGCCGCCCACATCGGACTTATGCTGCACATCGTCCGACACCAGCTTCAGCACGACGGGATAGCCGATGGCGTCGGCGGCCATCGCGGCGGCCTCCGCATTAGTTGCGAAGGCTTCGCTGGGAGCTGCGACGCCGTAGGAGCCGAGCAATTGCTTTGATGCGGCTTCGCCCATGACCTTGCGTCCATCCGCGGCGGGAGAAGCCTGCGCCAGAAGCGCTGCGGCGGCTTCGCTCAGCTTTTGCGCAGCGCGCGGCGCGGGCGCAGCCTTCGCCATGGCGCCATATCGGCCGACATGCGCCGCGGCCTTCAGCGCC
>CANGOK010000188.1 GCA_947455285.1 Beijerinckiaceae bacterium
CGAAGCCATAGCGGAGCGGCAGTCCGCGGCCCTTGAGCTTGTGGGCCTCACCGGCCACCGCTGATCCGCCTCGTCGGTTCGGGCGTAGCAGGCGAGATGGAACCATGGGGGTGGGGTAGTGGGCGATCTCATCGGCTTCTGGCGGAAGCGCACCGAGACGGACGATCCCCTGCAACAGGCCGCCAACGCGCTGGCCCTGTTCATCGCGTCGAGCCAGCCTTTCTATCCCCTTGGCCTTGTCTGGATGATCGGCGAGCCCGGCTGGGCCTCGGCGGTCTCGTGGGTCACGACGCCCATGTTTCTGGCCGTGCCCTTTCTTGGCCATGTGAGCCCGGTTCTGGGCCGCCTGCTGCTCGCCTTCGCGGGAAGCCTCGTCACATTTCTTGTTCTGCTGCAGCTTGGCCCGGGGTCGTGTGTCGAGGCCTATTATGTCCCCGCGCTGCTGGTGGCGGCCTGTCTGTTCCGTCGCGGCGAGTGGAGAGCCCGCGCGCTCGCCTTCGCGCTCCCGCTGGCAGGCCTTGTCATCGGGCGCCTCGGGGTGGGCGGCGATGCCCCGGAGGTGGGGCGGCTCTGGCTGGTTCATCTTGGCGGGGCGCTCTGCCTGTCCGCCTACATTCTCCTGCTGTTCTGGAGGGCGCGGCGCGCTAGCGTGACATTGCAGGCGACCCCGGATTGGGCTAAGCAATAGGTGGAAATTTCCAGCCAACCGTTCCGAGGGTATCATGGCTAATCATCAGACCACCGCTTCCGGCCATCCGGACATGGACTACGCAGAACACGAAGCCACCTACAACCTGTTCCTCGCCATGACGAAGTGGGGCACGATCGGCGTCGTCGCCATCGTCATCTTCATGGCCGTCACGCTTCTGTGACGTTTAAGACGGCCGCTTGCTGGCGTCTTTGGCGCTGATCGGCGGCCCTCTTTCGAAAAGGATATTGCGATTCGGAGATAGCTATCGGGTTTCATAGGAGCATTCGCCATGCGTATCGCCGTTCCTGCTGAAAACCTCGCCATCGAAACCCGCGTCGCTGCGACGCCGGAGACGATCAAGAAACTCTCCGCACTTGGGGCTGTGGTCACCGTCCAGACGGGCGCAGGCGCAGCCTCCGGCATCCCCGACGCCGACTTCGAAGCCGCCGGCGCCACAATCGCTCATAGCCTTGCTGAAACCGTCGAAGGCGCACAGGTGATTCTCGCCGTGCACAGGCCCGCCGCCTCCGATCTCGCCGGGGCTGCTCACGGCGCCGCCGTCATCGCGATCATGGACCCCTATGGGCAGGACGAGGCTTTAGCTGAACTTGCGCAGGCGGGTCTCTCCACCTTCGCCATGGAGTTCATGCCGCGCATCACCCGCGCGCAGGTGATGGACGTTCTCTCCTCGCAGGCCAATCTCGCGGGCTATCGCGCCGTGATCGACGCTGCCGCCGAATATGGCCGCGCCGTGCCGATGATGATGACCGCCGCAGGCACGGTTCCCGCCGCCCGCATCTTCATCATGGGCGTGGGCGTCGCAGGCCTTCAGGCCATCGCCACGGCGCGTCGCCTCGGCGCCATCGTGACCGCGACCGACGTGCGCCCCGCCACCAAGGAACAGGTCGAATCCCTTGGCGCCAAATTCCTCGCCGTCGAGGATGAGGAATTCCTGCAGGCACAGACGGCTGGCGGCTACGCCAAGGAAATGTCCCGGGAGTATCAGGCCAAGCAGGCGGAGTTGACTGCAGCCCATATCGCCAAGCAGGACATCGTCATCACGACCGCTCTGATCCCCGGCCGCCCTGCGCCCAGGCTCATCAGCGCCGACATGGTGCGCTCCATGCGCCCGGGTTCCGTGATCGTTGATCTTGCGGTCGAGCGCGGCGGCAATTGCGAGCTTGCGGTTCCCGGCCAGAGCGTCGTCACCGACAATGGCGTGAAGATCGTCGGCCATCTCAATACGCCCGGCCGCCTCGCCGCCACCGCTTCGAGCCTTTATGCGCGCAACCTGCTCGCCTTCATGGAAACGCTCGTCAACAAGGAAACGAAAAGCTTCGCGCCCAATTGGGATGACGAACTCGTCAAGGCGACCTTGCTGACCCGCAACGGCGCGGTGGTGCATCCAAATTTCCAGAAGGGGTGACGGGCGCAAGCTGCTTTTCCCCTAGGCCCAGTTTCAAATGAGGGCGTCATGGCAAGCGAAGCGACAAAGCAGTTTCTTGAGAAGGTGCAGGGCGCGGCCCAGCAATATGCCGATCAGGTCGCAGGCGCTGCGGGCGACGCGGCCCATGCAGCCTCGGGCGGCGCCATAGACCCCTTCGTCTTCCGGCTGGCGATCTTCGCCCTCGCGATTTTCGTTGGCTACTATGTCGTGTGGCAGGTGACGCCCGCCCTCCACACCCCGCTCATGTCCGTGACCAACGCGATCTCATCGGTGATCGTGGTGGGCGCGCTGCTCTCGGTTGGCGTGGATGCTGCCGCCCCCGGCGATGACGGCCCGCTCTGGGCCCGGGTTTTCGGTTTCATCGCCCTCACTCTTGCCTCGGTGAACATCTTCGGCGGCTTCCTCGTCACCGAGCGCATGCTCGCCATGTACAAGAAGAAGGGGTGAGCCGATGAACGCCAATTTCGCGGCCCTTCTCTATCTCGTCAGCGGCGTGCTGTTTATCCTGTCGCTGCGCGGCCTGTCCCATCCCTCGACATCGCGGCAGGGCAATCAGTTCGGCATGATCGGCATGGGCATCGCGGTCGTGACCACGCTGCTCTACCGCATGCCCGCAGGCTTCTCCGCATGGCTTTTGGTGTTGCTGGGCATCGCCATCGGCGGCGGCTTTGGCGCATGGCGCGCGCGCACGGTGCAGATGACCGCAATGCCCCAGCTCGTAGCCTTCTTCCACGCGCTTGTGGGGCTTGCTGCGGTGCTGGTGGCGGCGGGGGCGCTTTATGCGCCGCAGGCCTTTGGCATCGGCACGGCGAAGACGATCCATGGCGCGAGCCTTGTCGAAATGTCGCTTGGCGCGGCCATCGGCGCCATCACCTTCACGGGCTCGATCATCGCCTTCCTCAAGCTCGACGGTCGCATGTCGGGCAAGCCGATCCTTCTGCCCCAGCGCCATATGATCAACGCAGGTCTTGGCGTCGCGCTGGTGCTTCTGGGCGCGATTTTCGTGGCGACGCAGAGCCATTTCCTGTTCTGGGTCGTCGTGGCGATTTCGCTCGCCCTTGGCGTCTTGCTGATCGTGCCGATTGGCGGCGCCGACATGCCGGTCGTGGTGTCGATGCTCAATTCCTATTCGGGCTGGGCGGCGGCGGGCATCGGCTTCACGCTGGGCAATCTCGCGCTTATCATCACGGGCGCGCTGGTGGGCTCATCGGGCGCCATCCTGTCCTACATCATGTGCAAGGGCATGAACCGCTCGTTCGTGTCCGTGATCCTCGGCGGCTTCGGCGGCGATGATGCGGCGGCTGCTGCTGGCGGCGTGATCGAGACGCGGCCCGTGAAGCAGGGCTCGGCGGATGACGCAGCCTATATCATGAAGAACGCCGCCAAGGTCATCATCGTGCCGGGCTATGGCATGGCGGTGGCGCAGGCCCAGCATGCGCTGCGCGAAATGGCGGACCTGCTGAAGAAAGAGGGCGTCGAGGTCAAATACGCCATTCATCCCGTCGCGGGCCGCATGCCCGGCCATATGAATGTGCTGCTCGCCGAAGCCAGCGTGCCCTATGACGAAGTCTTCGAACTCGAGGACATCAATTCGGAATTCGGGCAGGCGGATGTGGCCTTCGTGATCGGCGCGAATGATGTGACCAATCCCGCCGCCAAGACCGATCCGAAATCGGCCATCTATGGCATGCCCATTCTTGACGTTGAGAAGGCGAAGACCGTGCTCTTCATCAAGCGCGGCATGGGGTCTGGCTATGCCGGCGTCGAGAACGAACTCTTCTTCCGCGACAACACGATGATGCTCTTCGCCGACGCCAAGAAGATGGTCGACGACATCGTGAAGGCGCTGGGACACTGAGGCTTTGCGTTTCGGTTGAAGGGCAGCCTTTGGCGGATAGGCCAAGGGCGCTTTCGGGCCTTGGGGAGGGGAAGCTGATTTTCCCGAAAAATGGACTTGCATCCATATGGATTTAAGATCATAATTTTTATGTTTCCATGCTTGGATTTAGACAATGTCATGGACGGTGTTTTTTCATTTTGAATTTGAACGATACTTTCATGAGCTTTCCCCGGAGGTTCAGGATGAGCTTTTGGCTCACGCCAAGCTTTTGGAAGAATTCGGGCCGGATCTTGGGCGGCCGTGGGTGGACACGTTGCAAGGCTCCATCCACGCCAACATGAAGGAACTGCGTTTCAATGCTGCGAATGGAGCTTGGCGTGTCGCTTTTGCTTTTGATCTTGAACGGAAGGCCGTCTTGCTGGTGGCCGGAGATAAATCCGGCATCTCTCAGCGGCGCTTTTATTCACGACTGATTGCGGACGCAGACAAACGCTTCAGCAAACATCAAGCCGAATTGAGAGAGAGGCGTGATAATGGCGACGCTAAACGAAGTTATGGCGAAACTGCCCGAGACAAGGCGAGCAAAGATCCTCGCTCGCGCTGACGCGTTGATTCTTGAAGAGGCAACCTTGCGCCAAGCGCGGCGATCGACGGGAAAGACACAGGCTGCGGTCGCCGAAATGCTCGAAATTGGGCAGGATAGCGTCTCGCGGCTGGAGACGCGCGGTGACATGTTGGTTTCGACCCTGCGCGATTACGTTGCAGCCATTGGCGGAAAAGTGCGTCTCGTGGTTGAATTCGAGGGTCACCCTCCTGTCGAACTCACCTCGCTCGGGGCGAAGCGCACGACTGCGGGGAAAGAGCCAAGCTCTCCCGCGCGTAAACGCTCCAAGTTCGCTTGACGAAGGGCTAAACGCCCTTCGCTTTCAGCGACGCCTGAATTTCATCGAGGATCACGGGATCGTCGATGGTGGCGGGCGCCGTCCATTCGTCGCCATCCGCGATCTTCTTCATGGTGCCGCGCAGGATCTTGCCCGAGCGGGTCTTGGGCAGGCGCGCCACCGTCACCGCGATCTTGAAGGCGGCCACGGGACCGATCTTGTCGCGCACCAGCCCGACGAGCTCCTTCTCGATGGCGGCGGGATCGCGCGTCACGCCCGACTTCAACACCACGAAGCCGCAGGGCTGCTCGCCCTTCAGCGCATCCTTGATGCCGATGACCGCGCACTCGGCGACGTCGGGATGGGAGGCCAGAACCTCTTCCATGCCGCCGGTCGACAAGCGATGGCCCGCGACATTGATGATGTCGTCGGTGCGGCCCATGATGTAGAGATAGCCGTCTTCGTCCTTGAAGCCCGCGTCGGCGGTTTTGTAGAAGCCCGGGAATTCCGAAAGATAGCTTTCCGCCATGCGCTCGTCATTGCGCCACAGGGTGGGCAAGGCGCCGGGCGGCAGCGGCAGCTTGATGACGATTGAGCCCATCTTGCCATCAGGCACGGGATGGGCGGCCTCATCGACGATCTGCACATCGTAACCGGGCATGGGCACCGTGGGCGAGCCATGCTTGACCGGCAACATGCCAAGGCCGACGGGATTGCCGACGATGCACCAGCCGGTCTCTGTCTGCCACCAGTGGTCGATCACCGGCACGCCAAGGATACGCTCTGCCCATTGCACTGTGTCGGGGTCCGCGCGCTCGCCTGCAAGGAAGAGGCTGCGCAGGCATTTCAGATCATAACGCCTAAGATGCTCCGCGTTGGGGTCTTCCTTCTTGATGGCGCGGAAGGCCGTCGGCGCGGTGAAGAGCGCGGCGATCTTGTATTCCTCGATCATGCGCCAGAAGGCGCCCGCGTCCGGCGTGCCGATGGGCTTGCCCTCGTAAACCACGGTCGTCGCGCCATGCAGCAGCGGCCCATAAACGATGTAGCTGTGGCCAACGACCCAGCCGACGTCCGAAGCCGCCCAGAAAACCTCGCCAGGCTTGATCCCGTAGAGATTCTCCATCGTCCATTTGAGCGCGACCATATGGCCGCCATTGTCGCGCACGACGCCTTTGGGAATGCCCGTAGTGCCAGAGGTGTAGAGGATATAGAGCGGGTCGGTCGCCTTCAGGGTCACGCAATCGGCGCGCTTGCCAGCGGCGCGCGCGGCCTGCATGGCTGCGGCCCAATCGTGATCGCGGCCTTCCACCATCGAGGCGACGGCCTGCGGACGCTGCAACAGCAGCACGGATTCAGGCTTTGCGCTGGCGAGGCGGATCGCTTCGTCGAGCAGCGGCTTATAGGGCACGAGGCGTCCGGGCTCGATGCCGCAGGAGGCCGTGAGCACCGCCTTGGGCGAGGCGTCGTCGATGCGGGTCGCCAGTTCCTTGGCGGCGAAACCGCCGAAGACGACCGAGTGGATTGCGCCGATGCGCGCGCAGGCCAGCATGGCGAAGAGCGCCTCGGGGATCATCGGCATATAGACGATGACGCGGTCGCTCTTGCCGACGCCCATGTCCTGCAACACCGCAGCGAGCGTGCTCACCTCGTCGAGCAGCTGCGCGTAGGTGTAGCGGCCCTTCACGCCAGCGAGCGGGCTGTCGTAGATGATCGCGTCCTGCGCGCCGCG
>CANGOK010000189.1 GCA_947455285.1 Beijerinckiaceae bacterium
GGCCGCGAGGTTCTGGCCTTCGCAGGCATCGGGCGACCGCAGAAATTCTTCGACACGCTGCGGGCGCTGGGCGCCGAGGTCGTCGAGACGGAAGCCTTCCCCGACCATCACGCGTTCACGCCGCGAGAGATCGCCGGACTTCTTGGCCGAGCGAAGCGGCGCGGCGCGGCTCTAGTGACGACGGAGAAAGACGCCGCGCGCCTTGGCCCGGCCGCAGATCAGCTGCTGATCCTGCCGGTGCGCCTCACCCTCGACGATGAGACGACGCTATCTGCCCTGCTCGCTGGCCTCAGAGCTTGAACTTCATCTGCAGGCGATCAAGTTTCGCCTGCGGCGTCGAATAAGCCTCCTGGCTGCCGACGTCCCAATAGCGCAGTTCGTCGATCGGGATGGGCTCCTTGGTGACTGCGCAGCGCACGAAGGCGCCCGGCTTTACGATGCGATAATCCCCATCGAGATATTCCACCACGGCTTCGCCGGTCGCGCCGGGACGTCGTTCAAAACGGTTCATGGCTCACCCTATCGGATCAAGCGGCATGATAACGCCTCCGCCCGCCCCCGGCCACTGACGATTTAGGCCGCCTGCGCGCCATAGCCCGCCGCCGCGATGGCGTCGGCCAGAGCCTGCGAGGTTGCGCCGGTCTTCGCTTCAAGGCGGCCGGTCGGCAGATCAATCGCGACCTCGGCGGCGGGATCGACGCGCTTGACGATCCGCGTGACCGAATTGACGCAGCCCTGGCAGGTCATGCCCGTCACTTTCAGGACGATGGGTTTGGCTTCGCTCATGATCACGCCTCCTGAAGGGCCTCGCCTTCGATCTCAACCAGATAAGCAGGATTGGCCAATCCCGCCACATAGACGAAGGTGCTGGCGGGCGCGTGGGCGCCGAGGCGCTGGTTGCGAATCGCCCGCACGACATCCGCCCCACCGGGGGCGGCGCAATAAATCACCAGCTTCACGAGATGGGACAGGTCCATGCCCGCAGCCGCCAGCAGGGCCTCGATATTGTCGAAGACAAGATGCGTCTGCGCCTCTAACCCCTCCGCCAGCGAGCCATCCGGCCGCATGGCGACCTGGCCCGAAAGAATGAGCCGCCTGGCGTCGGCGCGCGCCAGCACGCCCTGCGAGAACCGGGAGCCAGGCGTAGCGAGGGTCGGAGGGTTGAGAAAAGTGGGCATCTGCATCTCCTGATCCATGTTAACTCTATTGTGAGCAACCGTCGAAGGATGTCCACAGGCAAGCTGACGGTCCTTTCTCAAGGCGGCCAATGGGGATAGTTTGCGCGCCGGAAGGCCCGCAACGACACGCTGGCGGGCGCCATGATCCGGAGACGATGATGCTCGGTTGGTTCCAGGCGCTAATGCCGCGCGAGGAAAAGTTCTTCGACTATTTCAACCGTCATTCAGCCACGCTGGTGGCGGGAGCCGAAGCACTGCGGCGTCTCCTCGACGGCGGCCCCAACATCGCCGCCCGCTGCGAGGAAATCTTCCAGCACGAACACGCAGCGGATGGAATCACCCACGAAGTCATGCTGGCCGTGCGCCGCACCTTCATCACCC
This sequence comes from Beijerinckiaceae bacterium, assembly GCA_947455285.1. Taxonomy (GTDB): domain Bacteria; phylum Pseudomonadota; class Alphaproteobacteria; order Rhizobiales; family Beijerinckiaceae; genus Terripilifer. Next base: position 1,560 of record CANGOK010000189.1, read on the forward strand.
CCTTCGACCGCATCGACATTCAGGACCTCATCAGCTCGATGGATGACGCCATCGACCAGATGCAGCAGACCGCCAAGGCGATCACGCTTTATGAAGTCACCGAATTCGATCCGCAGATGCGCGAGATGGGCGACCTCATCGTGCGCGCCGCGCATCTCACTGTCGAAATCGTCGGCGCCTTGCAGCACATGCGCCACGAAGCGACGAAGCTGTCGCAACTCGCGCAGGAGATGGTCCGTATCGAAGAGGCGACCGACCAGTTGCATGACGAAGGCCTGAAGCGTCTGTTCCAGACCCATCGCCATTCTGATCCCATGGCCTTCATCGTCGGCACGGAAATCTACAGCCATCTCGAAAAGGTCGCCGACCGTTTCGAGGATGTGGCGAACCGGGTCAACGGCATCGTCATCGAACACCTGTAGAGCGAGGCCTGAGTTGATAAGCCTGCACCTTCTCTACGGCCTCATCTTCGTCGCCCTGCTGTTCGACTTTCTGAACGGCCTGCACGATGCGGCGAACTCCATCGCGACGATCGTTTCGACGCGCGTTTTGCGGCCGCAATATGCAGTCTTCTGGGCGGCTTTCTTCAACTTCATCGCCTTTCTCGTCTTCGGCCTGAGCGTGGCGCAGACGGTTGGCAAGGGCATCGTTTCCGTCGACGCCGTCGACGCGCGCGTGATCTTCGGCGCGCTGACAGGCGCCATCGTCTGGAACGTCCTCACCTGGATCGCGGGAATTCCCTCATCGAGCTCTCACGCGCTGATCGGCGGGCTTGTGGGCGCGGGCACGGCCAAAGGCGGGCTCGATGTGATCGTCTGGAGCGGATTGCTCAAGACCTCGGGCGCGATCTTCTTCTCGCCTGCGCTTGGCTTTGCGCTCGCCCTGATGCTGATGCTTGCGGTGTCATGGATGTTCGTGCGGGCCATGCCACATTCCGTCGACAATGGCTTTCGCGTGATGCAATTCGCTTCGGCCTCGCTCTATTCGCTTGGCCACGGCGGCAATGATGCGCAAAAGACCATGGGCATCATCGCGGTGCTGCTCTATTCTCAGGGACAGATGGAGGGCGAATTTTACGTTCCCTTCTGGGTCGTCATTTCCTGTCAGTCGGCCATGGCGCTTGGAACGCTCATGGGAGGATGGCGCATCGTGCACACAATGGGTTCGAAGATCACCCGGCTTACCCCCATGCAGGGTTTCTGCGCGGAGACTGGCGGCGCGATCACGCTGTTTCTGGCGACCCATTTCGGCGTGCCTGTCTCCACAACTCACACGATCACCGGCGCCATCGTGGGCGTAGGCTCGGCCAAGCGCGTTTCGGCGGTGCGCTGGAACGTCGCGAAGGACATTGTGATCGCCTGGATCGTCACCATGCCCGCCGCCGCCACCATCGCGGCTCTCGCTTATTGGCTTGTCGGCTTGGCGGGGTCCTGACCGGATGAAGAGCGGCAAGCTCAAATTCTGGACTCCCGACGCGCTCCGCCGCCAATATGCAGCCTTGCCTTATCGCATCGCCGATGAGGTCGAGGTTTTGCTGATCTCCTCGCGCGAGACGCGGCGGTGGATTCTGCCGAAGGGCTGGCCGATGAAAGGCCGTAAACCCCATGCCGCCGCAGCGCAAGAGGCGCTCGAAGAGGCTGGCGTCAAGGGCAAGATCAGCAAGGAGCCGGTCGGGTTCTATCACTATTTGAAACGGATGAAGAACGGGTCGCAGCAAACCTGCCATGTCACCGTTTTTCCGATGAGAGTGTCTCGCCAGCGCAAGACCTGGCCCGAAATGCACCAGCGCGTCACCCGCTGGTTTCCCCTGCATGAAGCCGCCGAACTTGTTGGCGAGCCTGAACTGCAGGAGGTGATCCGCAACTTCGTGGCCTCCCCCGAGGGCATCGCGGCCGAGGCGGAGGCTGAAGCCGAATGGGAAGTCGAAGCCGACTCCGCAGATTGACCTTCGCCGCTTTGGCGGTCATCCTCTCGAATAATCAATCCATCGGGAGGTCATCATGAGTTTCGCACGTTTCTTCGCCACTGTCGTCAGCTCCACAATTCTTCTGACGGGCGCGGCGCTTGCTGAAATCAAGACCGAGAGCTTCGACTACAAACAGGGCGACACCACGCTTGAAGGCTTCATCGCCTATGACGACGCCAAGACGGGCAAACGTCCCGGCGTTCTCATCTTCCCGCAATGGACCGGTCTTTCGGACCATGAGCGTGACGCAGCGCGCAACCTCGCAAAACTCGGCTATGTCGCAATGGTGGCGGATGTCTATGGCAAGGGCGTGCGCCCGGCGCCGCCGAAGGATTCTGGCGTGGAGATGGGCAAATATCTCAGCAACCGCCCCCTGCTGCGCAGCCGCGTGAAGGCGGGCTTTGAGACTTTCTCCAAGCGCCCTGAAATCAACGCCTCAAAGATCGCAGTGATCGGCTATTGCTTCGGCGGAACGGCTGCGCTGGAGGCGGGCCGTGACGGACTGCCCGCCGCAGCCTTCGTGACCTTCCATGGGGTCCTGGCCAATCCCACACCGGCGGATGCGAAGAATTTCAAAGCGCCAGTGCTCGTGCTTCATGGCGCGGAAGACGCAGTGGTGACGGCGAAGGAAGTCGAGGAGTTCCAGGCCGAGATGAAGGCGGCCAAGGCCGATCTTGAGTTCAACACCTACAGCGGCGCGCCCCATGGGTTCACGCAGGCGGGCAATTATTTCAACGCCGCCGCCGCGCGCCGCTCCTGGGTCGCGATGCAGGACCTCTTCAAGGAGACGCTGGACCAGTGAGGGTTGGCCTGCGGCGAATCCCCCAGTTGACACTGCCCGCCCCGGCCTTTAGCGGGGCGGGATGACAAACATCCCGATCCTCAGCAGCGTCCGTGACCTGATTTCAGCCTATGACGTCGTGCTTTGCGACGTCTGGGGCGTCATTCATAACGGACAGGCCCATTATGCTGCGGCCTGCGACGCGCTGATGCGCTTTCGCGCAGGGGGCGGGCGCGTGGTGCTCGTCACCAATGCGCCTCGGCCCAATCCGCCTGTCCGTCTGCAGCTCGACGCGCTGGCGGTGCCGCGCGAGGCCTTCGACGACATCGTGACCTCGGGCGATGTGACTCTCGCCTTCATCGCGGCCCATGGGAATGCGCCGGTCCATCATATCGGGCCGGAACGCGACCTCACGCTTTTCGACATCCTCAAGAACCAGACCGGCCATGCGCCGCCGCGCGTGTCGCTGCAAGAGGCGAGCTATGTGGTCGGCACGGGTCTCTACGAGGAAGAGCAGACGCCCGACGATTACCATGAGACGCTGGCGCTCATGCGCGCGCGCGACCTCGAATTCATCTCCGCCAATCCCGACCTCATCGTCCATGTGGGCGAGAAGATGCTCTATTGCTCGGGCGCCATCGCAGAGCGCTACGAGAACCTTGGCGGCAAGGTCATTCAGGCGGGCAAGCCCTATGCGCCGATCTATGACCGCGCCCTCAACATCGCGCAGAGCCTGCTCGGCCGTTCGGTCGGCAAGGATCGTGTGCTCGCCATCGGCGACGCCATCCGCACCGATGTGAAGGGCGCCTGCGATTTTGGCGTGGATGCGCTCTTCATCACCTCGGGCATTCATCGCGACGAGTTGCACCCGACGACCGCGCTGGACGAAGCGGCCTTTCACCAGCTCGCCGCAAGCGTCGAGCATCAGCCCAAGGCGGCGATGACAGCCCTGCGATGGTAGGCGCAAGATGATCCTCGTCCACGATCCGCTCGCCCCACCACCTGGCCTTGAAGGCGCAGTGGTCGCCATCGGCAATTTCGACGGCGTGCATCGCGGCCATGCGGCGGTGATCGCCTGCGCGGAGAAGCTCGCCCGCAAGCTGGGCAAGCCCTGCGCCGTGCTGACCTTCGAGCCCCACCCTGTCGATTACTTCGCGGGCGCGGGCTCTGTCTTCCGCCTGACGCCGGAGGCCGAACGCGCGCGCTGCCTCGCAAGGCTCGGCCTCGACGGAACGGTGGTGATCACCTTCAACGCCGAGCTCGCTGGCCTTACGGCCGAAGACTTCGTCAGCGAGATCCTCATCAAGCGCCTTGGCGTTTCGGGCGCGGTGGTGGGCTATGACTTCCACTTCGGCAAGAACCGCGGCGGCTCGCCCGCCTTTCTGGCGGAGGCTGGCGCGCGTCACGGCTTTGCGGTCGAGATCGTGCCCAAGGTCGTCGCCGACGTAGATGGCGAAGCGGAAGCTGTCCATTCCAACGCGGCGCGCAAAGCGCTGGAGGAAGGCGACGTATCGCGCGCCGCGAAACTTATGGGCCATTCATGGTTCGCGGTGGGCGAGGTCATTCACGGGGAGAAGCTGGGGCGGACGCTCGGCTTCCCGACCGCCAATGTGCGGCTCGACCCGTCCTGCCGCCTGCGCCATGGCATCTATGCGGTGCGCATCGCCATAGACGGTGTGACCCATGGCGGCGTCGCCTGCTTTGGCCGCCGCCCCACGGTGACGGATGCAGGCGCGCCGCTCCTCGAAACCTTTGTCTTCGATTTCGCAGGCGATCTCTACGGCAAGACCGTGGAAGTGACCTTCGTGGGCTGGATCAGGGGCGAGGAGAAATTCGAAAGCCTCGACGCCCTCGTCGCCGAAATGAACCGCGACAAGGACAAGGCCCGCGCCATGCTCGCCCGATAGTCTCTCGCCCCTTAGTGGACGAGGAAATCGAACAGCGAGCCCGGCTCGATTGAGGACAGATAGTCCTGAACTTTCGCGCCGCCGTTCTTCGAATCCGGGGCCGCGCCAGCCTTCACCGAAGCCTTATCATAGGCCTTGCTGGTGACATCTGCGCTGACGGCTTCCGTCTTCGTTTCAGACGTGCCGTCTGTGTAAATCGTCGTTGTCGTCTTCAAATTGCCGATGACCACGGAGTTTTCGCTCAGCACGGTCTTATTGGAGGAATCCTGACCGTCGCCGCCACCACCGTGGCCGCCTCCACCTCCGCCACCGGGAGGCGGGCCACCGGCGCCCTTCGGGCGTTGGCCTTCCGCACGCTGGGGAC
>CANGOK010000190.1 GCA_947455285.1 Beijerinckiaceae bacterium
ATGAATTCATGCTGCGCGACGGCGAAGAAGAGAGCGCCGTCGAGGCGCCCGAATTCGTGCGCCAATTGCTCGCCGCTTCCGGCCCCGATGCGGACGCCGCAGTGGTGCGACGTCAGGTCTACACCTTCCATGCGCGCATGGTCGACAAATGGAACACGGCGCGCGTGTTTCTAGCAGGCGACGCCGCGCATCTGACGCCGCCCTTCGCAGGGCAAGGCATGAACAGCGGTGTGCGCGACGCGCATAACCTCGCGTGGAAATTCGCGGGCGTGATCAAGGGCGATTTCGGCCCCGCCCTGCTCGCCACCTATCAGAAAGAGCGCGCGCCCCATGCCTGGTCGCTGATCCAGCTTGCGATCAACATCGGCCGGGTGATGATGCCGACCTCGAAGCTGCAGGCCTTTTTCGTGCACAGCTTCTTCCGCCTCGCGCGCTTCGTGCCGCCGGTGCACAGCTATTTCGCGATGATGAAATACAAGCCCAAGCCTTTTTACGCGGAAGGCTTCCTGCTGCGCGACATGGGCCTTGGCCTCACCGGCCGCATGGCGCCGCAGCCAACGCTCGAAATGCTGGACAAGTCACGCGTCCGGCTCGACGACCTCATGGGCTCTGATTTCGCGCTCGTCGCTTATGGCGATGACGCCCAGCGCGTGATCGCGCAGACGCAGGATCTCGACTTCGGTTTTCACACGCTGAAGCGGATCGCCGTGTCGCCCATGCGCGTCAATCTCGTGCGCGACTTCAAGGCCGCTAACCCTGCGGGCCGCGACATCGACGACACCATGAGCAAACTCAATGCGCCCGGCCGAGATCTGCTTTTGCTGGTGCGGCCTGACCGCTATATCGCCGCCGCCATCGACGCCCATGACGCCTCGGCCATCGCGGAAATGGCGCAATCGACGCGCGCCCTCGTCGCCAGCGTACGCGGCGCCCGGGCCATCGCCTGAGAGACAGGAGCCAGAGATGAAACATCACACCAGCATGAAGGCGCATCTCTCCTATATCGAGCTCGGATCGCCTGACCCCGAAGCCCTCTCGCATTTTTATCGCGACGCCTTCTCCGCAGAGGTCGAAGCCGTTGGCGATACCCGCATCTGCCGTGGCCCCGAGCGCTGCGTCATGATTTCGCCCGGCGCGCCCAAGACGCTGAAGTCAGCAGGCTATGCGGTCTATGATCCGGCATGGCTCGACGGGTTGGTCGAGCGCCTGACCCAGGCTGGCGTGGCGCATGAACGCATGTCTACTGCAATCTTCGAAGACGCCGTCGGCTTCACCGACCTCAGCGGCAACCGCATGTATTTTGGCGTGCCGCGCGAGCGTGCGCCCGCCACCAAGGGCCTTTCGGGCCGCATCCAGCATGTCGTCGTCGCCACCCGCGATGCGGCGGGAATGGTGGATTTTTATACGCGCGTCGTCGGCCTCATAGAATCTGACCGCGTGCTCGATGGCGAAGGCGTCATGCGCACCGCCTTCATGCGCTCAGACCACGAGCATCACAGCTTCGCGGTCTTTCAGGCCGCCGAAGATCGCTTCGATCATCACTGCTATGAGGCGACGGATTGGAACGCGATACGCGATTGGGGCGATCATTTCGCCGACCTGCGCGTGCCCGTGAAATGGGGCCCTGGCCGCCATGGCCCCGGCAACAATCTCTTCCTCTTCGTCCATGATCCCGACGGCAACTGGGTCGAGATCTCGGCCGAGATCGAAGTGGTGGCGCCCGACCGTCCGCGCGGCGTCTGGCCCCACGAAGAACGCACCCTCAACTCATGGGGCTCCGCGCCGCTGCGCAGCTGATCAACCGCCGAAGAGCCGTTCCAGCGCGTTCTTCGGACGGCCCTGCGGGATCGCCGCAGGCGGCAGAAGATCGTTGCTGTCGTTGGCTGTCGCCTCACGCCTTGGCGCAGCCATGGGCGCCTGAACCGGCCGTGGGGGCGGTGGCGCCTGCTGCGTCGCCACGGCTGATGCGGGACGCGCCGCAGGAGCGGGAACCGGGGCGGACGCAGTGACAGGCGCAGGCGTCGCTGGCGCGGGAATATCGGCAGGTGGCATCACTTGCGGCGCTTGCGCCTGCTGCGCACCCTCGCGCCAGACCCCGCCCGGCAGGGGCGCAGGCGGGACATTGCGAAGGGCCTCGCGCATGAAGCGGCTCCAGATGTCCACGGGCAGATTGGCGCCGGACGCGCGCTTCGTCGGCGAACTGTCGTCATTGCCGAGCCAGACGCCCGCGACGAGCTGGCTCGTATAGGCGACGAACCATGCGTCGCGATAATCCTGACTGGTGCCGGTCTTGCCCGCCGCCTGCCAGCCCGGCAACTCCGCCTTTTTCGCGGTGCCGGTGAGCAGGGTCTCCTGCATCATGGCGTTCATCATCGCGACATACTGGGGCTCGATCACCCGGCCGAAGCTCGACCCCTTGCGCTGATAAAGCATCTGCCCATCAGCCTTGCGCACCCTTGTGATGATATGCGGCTGCACGCCGATGCCCCCATTGGCGAAGGGCGCATAGGCGTTGACGAGTTCAAGCGGCGTCACCTCGGACGTGCCAAGCGCGATGGAGGCGTCGTTGCGCAGGTCGGAGGCGATTCCAAGACGATGGGCGGTGGCGATCACCGCCTTGGGGCTGACCTCGAGAGCCAGCCGCACCGCCACCGTATTGAGCGACATGGCCAGCGCCCGGGTCAGCGGCACCGAGCCCTGATATTCATGGGTCGAATTTTCCGGCTTCCAGCCCTTGATGTTGATCGGCGCGTCCTCGCGCAGGGTCGCCGGGGTCAGCCCCTTCTCGAGCGCGGTCAGATAAACGAAGGGCTTGAAGGAGGAGCCGGGCTGGCGGCGCGCGGCGACGGCGCGGTTGAACTGGCTCTCGGCGTAATTACGCCCGCCGATCAGCGCCTTGATCTGGCCGGTCATGTCGACCGCCACCAGCGCGCCCTGCGTCACGCCAAATCGCGGACCCTTCTTCGTCAGCTCATCGGTGAGCGCGAGTTCGCCCGCGCTCTGCATGACGCTGCTAAGCGTGGTCGTGACGACGACGTCCTCATCGATGGCGCCCAATATTTCGTTGAGCACGTCCATCACATAATCGGCGGCGTAATTCACCGAGCCCGACCCGCGCGGCTGCGCCGCCTGCCCGGGATTGGCGAGCGCCAGCTGGCCCATGCTGTCGGTGATGAAGCCCTCGCGCACCATGGCGAGCACGACCTGCATGGCGCGATCGGCTGCGCCATTGGGGTTGCGGTTGGGGGCGAGCTTCGTCGGGGCCTTCATCAGGCCAGCGAGGATGGCGGCTTCCTGCAGCGTCGTCTCGCCGGCGCCATGGCCGAAGTATTTGCGCGCCGCCGCCTCGACCCCATAGGCGCCAGAGCCGAAATAGACCCGGTTGAGATAAAGCTCGAGGATCTGGTCCTTGGAATAGCGATGCTCCAGCCAGAGCGCGAGGATCGCCTCCTGGACCTTGCGCGACAGGGTGCGCTCCTGCGTCAGAAAGAGGTTCTTGGCGAGCTGCTGGGTGATGGTGGAGCCACCCTCCATGCCCCCGCGCCGCAGCACATTGCGCAGCACGGCGCGGCTGATGCCCATGGGGTCGATGCCGAAATGCGAATAAAAGCGCCGATCCTCGATGGCGATGAAGGCCTTGGGCAGATAGGGCGGCAGATCCTCGATGCGCACCGCCGCGCCCCCGGTGTCGCCGCGATTGGCGAGGAGCGTCCCATCTTCGGCATGGATCGCGATATTGGGCGGGCGCTTGGGGACCGAAAGCTGATCGATGGCGGGCAATTGCCCCGCGTGCCACGCGATGATCGCGCCAAGGCCGATGACGCCCCAGACGCAGAGAACCGCGCAGTAATAGACGAGCCCGCCCAGAAAGGAGCGGCGAGGCTTGCCTTCGGATTTCGCCTTCTGCTTGCGCGGCTGGGCCGGCTCCTCGTCGAGATCATGATCCTCGACAGGCTGGCCCTTGCGCGCGCGCTTGCCCGCCGCAGGTTCAAGTTCAGGCGCGTGACCGTGCTTGTCGAAAGACGGTTCGATGCGCATGGCGCCCTTGCGCCTGCGGATATGTTCGGGGCGATCTTCGGGGTCGATGCGCACTTCGTCAGCGCGCGCCTTGCGGGGCGCAGCCAGTTTGGGCTCGCGCTTTTTGCCGAACCAGCTTCCGCTGCCCATGGCGCCCGCTTCGTCCTTGCCGCCTCGCCGCATGTCCGTACCCCGGAATGCGGTTTAAAAGACCCTAAATCGGGCCGATTAAGGGCCGGTTAAGGCGGATTTCAGGGGCGAAGGGGCCGACGCAGGGCGCCGGCCCATCGCGATCACTTGGCGGCCATGCCGTCGAGATGGGCGATGACATCGCCCACGTGCATCACGTCAGCATATTTGTGATGGAGGTCGAAGAGGTTGACCTTGTGGCTCAGCATCGAGCGATCATAGGTGCATTCCTCGACCAGCACATTGTGAAAGCCGTAGGAATAGGCGTCCACAGTCGAGGCGCGCACGCAGCCTGACGTGCTCTCGCCGCAGATGATGAGGCTCTCAACCCCGAGCCTGCGCAAATGGGCGATGAGCGGGGTGCCGAAGAAGGCGGAGGCGCGCTCCTTGTAGATCACGAGATCACCGGGATGGGGCGCGAACTCCTCCTTGATCCCGTAGACATCCTCGACCTCGCGGCCCATGCGCCGGTTGGTGGAATGAACGCCCGAGGTGTCGGCGTGGCGCGTCGAATAGATGACGGGAATGCCCGCCCGGCGCGCCGCCGCGAAGAGCTTCTGCGTGGGCGCGATGGCCTTCCACGCGTTCTCGCCGCAGGAGCCGGAGAATTCGCGGTTCACTTCGAGAACGGGGCGATTACCGCCGAGATAAGCCTTGTTGTAGAGGTCGATGGCGAGAATCGCGGGGCGCGGGCCCACATAGAGATCGCGGCGATAGGCGCTGTAGATCTCGATCAGCTCATCGTTGATGATGTCTTTCCAGCAATAGTCTTCGAACTTGTCGGTCATGCTTCTTCCCTGATGCGATGATTATTCGTAGCGGACGTTCTTGGTGAAGTCATAGTTCGGCGAGAGCGCGGCCTTGAAGCTTTGCTGGACGAAGTCGCCTTCGGATTTCGGGGCGAAGGCGCGCGCGAGGAATTCACGCTGCGTTCGCCACGCGGCCTCGGCCTGTTCGCGGCGATAGCGCCCGGGCATGGTGTCATTGAGCCAGCCATGGGGCGCTCCGCCAAACATCTCGACATGGAAGGTTTTATTGGTGCGTTCAAGCGCGGCGCGCAAGCGACGCACATGATCGATGGAAATGATGTGGTCGCCCTCGCCATACATGCCGAGCACCGGGCAATCGGCCCGTTCAATCAGCGTATCAAGGCCAACGGGGAAGCGCGCGTTGACCTGCCATTCGCGATCCTGCGCCGCGCCATACCAGACCAGCGCCGCAGAAATCTTGCGATGGGCGGCCAGAACGATCGGATGGCGCCCCGTCTGGCACACGCCCATGGCGGCGATGCGGGTCAGATCGGCGGGCGGCGTATCGGCCAGCGCGGCGATGGCCGCCTCCATATAGTCGAGCGATTCGGCGTCGGTCATGTCATAGCCGGCGTCGCCCCGGTGCAGCGCGTCCTGATCGGGATGTCTGAAGAAGTAATCCGCGGCGATGCAGACATAGCCCTCGCGCGCATGGCGACGCGCCAGATCCATCGTATGGGGCACGAGACCGTAGCGTTCGTGCAGCAGCACGATGACCGGAACCTTCTCAGCCGCATCGGGCGCCGCGATGAAGGCGGGCAGGCCTCCGGCGCAGGTCGTGGTCCAGGTCTTGATCTCCGCCATGTCGCTCCCCCCCTTTTGATTTTCGCCGATTAAAGAGCACCGGCGGCGCTTCGTCAAAGCGCGTCCTGCTTCAGATCTCGATGAGGTCGAGATCGGCGCCCAGTTCCCTGCGGGCGATCTCGGCCACATGGCGGTGGTGGGTGAAGAGGACGCATTGCGCCTGCGACCCCACATCCGCGAGAACCCTCAAGCCATGGGCCGTGCGGGCGTCGTCGAAGCTGGTGAAGAGGTCATCGGCGATGAAGGGGGCGGGCTCGGCGCGGGCGGCGTAATCCTCGACATAGGCGAGGCGCAGGGCGAGATAAAGCTGGTCTCGCGTGCCCTCGCTGAGACCTTCGATCGCCACTTCATCGCCATTGCTGCGCTGGCCATGCAGGACCTGCGCATCATCATCGCCGAAGGACTGGCCTATGCCTGAAAAGACGCCGCCGGTCAGCGCGGCGAAGAGCGCGCTGGCGCGCAGCATCAAGGGGTCCTGCCGCGTGGCGCGATGACGCTCCAGCGCATCGTCGAGCATGGCGCCCGCAAGACGCAGCACGAGCCAGGCGCGGCCGGCCTCCTGCATTTCCGCCTCGGCGTTGACGCGCTGCTGGGTGGCGGCCTCTGAACCAAGCCCGCGCGTCCATTCCTCGATCTTGCGCTCGGCCTCCCTGAGTTCGGAATAGGCGACCTTGGCCTCCTCGTCGGA
>CANGOK010000191.1 GCA_947455285.1 Beijerinckiaceae bacterium
AGCAATCCCTTGCGGGCGCTCCAGTCGATGACGGTGTCGATGCAGCGCGCGAGCAGATCAGGCTGACCCAGATAGTAGTGGGTCGCCTTCTCGATCTCCACGAATTCCTGATCGGGCGTCGCGAGCGCGGCGCGGATCGCAGGATTGTGCGTCGCAGGCACCGCATCATCAGCGGTGTTCTCGATCTGCAGGACCGGCACATTGCGGATCTTCGCCGCATTCATGGGGCCCTTGGCGTTCGACAGGTCATAGGACCATTGCGATAGCCATGAACGAAGGGTCGAAAAGCGGGCGAGGCCAGCAGGACCAGCGTTCACCGTTCGGGGATCGCCGAGATAGGTCCAGTTGGGCTTGCGGTCGTTGGGATCAATGGTGGGGTCGATCCAGCGCACATCGCACATGGTGCGATGGACGACGAAGGCGCGCTCCATCTCGCCGTCGTTCTTGCGGCGCAGATATTCGAGCATCTCCTGCGCCCAAGCCGTGATCTTGCGGTTTCGCGCCTGCTGGGCGGCGCGAAAGCGCGTCACGAAATCGGCAGTGAAAGGCGGCTTCGCCGGGCAATGGCTGGCGTAGATGTCGAACTGCGGATCGCGGTCGTCAGGACGCAATTCATCGATGACGGAAGGATCAAGCCATTCGGTCAGTGTCTCTGCGCGGCTCAGATGCGCCGCGATGAAGATGATGCCATCAGCCTGCGTGAGGCCAGCGCCTGCGAGGTCATAGGGATCGCCCGCGGGCGTATGCGTGATCGAAGGGTTTTCGGCCTGCGCCTGATAAAACAGCGAAAGCGAACCGCCGCCCGACCAGCCGACGAGGATCACCTTTTTATAGCCGAGCTCCTCACGCGCATGGCGCATGTAGACGCCAAGATCATAGGCGACCTTCTCCATAATCAGTGCGCTGTCGTTCTTGGCGTAGCGGCTGCCTGCGCAGATCACATGCAGTCCCGCATCGGCCAGCGCCGTCGGCATAGGCAACAGCTGCAGGGTCGAGGCCGGATGCATGAAGAGGAAGACCGTATCGGAAGGGGCCCCGCGCGGCAGCAGCCGCTGTCCCTCAAGCACGGTGCGACCCTGGCTTCCACTGAAGCCATAGGTCTCCGTCATCTTGAGTTGCTCAGCGAAGGAGAGGGTGATCGGAACGCGATCCCACGCGACAGCCTGTTTCTTGGCGACGCTCATTTCGCGCCACCCTCGCGCTTGAATTTCTGCCAATCCGCCAGAAGCGCATGGGCCTCGTCGGCCGCCTTCTTCAGGAAGCCGGGCTCCTCGGTGCGGGTCGTGATTTCAAGCCGCAGACCATTGGGGTCGAAGAAATAGATCGACTTGATGAAGTCATGATCGACAAGGCCGCGCACTTCGACGCCGGCGGCTTCGAGCTTCTTCCCGTAGGCCTCGACCTCCTCGATCGTATCGACTTCGAGCGCCAGATGCTGGACCCAGCTCGGCGTATTGGGCGAAGGCAGAGGCGCTTCGCCTTTGCCGAGATCGAAGAATGCGATGTAGGAGCCGTCGCCCATTTCAAAGAAAATATGGGCGTAGGGGCCCTTGTCGCCGGAGCTCGGCACAGCCTCGACCTGCATGCAATGCACGAGCGGCAAGCCCAGCAGATCCTCATAGAACTGACGCGTCTCTTCAGCGTCCCGGCAGGGATAGGCGAAATGGTAGAGCTTGCGGATGGCGCCCTTCATGGACGGACCTCCCCTGACGATTAACCTGCCCCTTTGTGCTTCATCGACTTGATTATGTCAAGCAAGATTATACATTGTATAGGAGCCCAGGCTTGAGCCTCCGAGAAGATCGTGCCAACACAGATCACCTGACGAACCGAATGGAATGGAAAGCGGCGATGAGCGGCGAGGAGCCCACTGATCCTGAGGCGCGGCCCGAGCGGCGGCGCATTCAGTCCGTGGCGGTGGGCTTCCGCCTGATCCGGGCGCTGGAGGCCGCCAGCGCGCCCATGTCGCTGACGCAGCTCGCCAGCGCGGCGGATATGCCCACCAGTCAGGCCCATCTTTATATGGCGAGCTATCTGCACGAAGGTCTCGTCCATCAGGACCCCGGCACCCATCGTTACCAGCTTGGCCCCTTCGCCCTGCGGCTGGGTCTGGCCGCCATGCGCGGGCTCGATGTGGTGGGGCTGGCTCGAGAAGAGCTCGACCGCTTGCGCGAGCGCACCGGCGAAGCCGCGCATTTCTCGGTCTGGAGCGATCGCGGGCCCTGCATCGTGCTCAATGTGAATGGAACGCGGCCCCTGCCCTTCGCCTCGCGCGTGGGCTTCGTGCTGCCGCTTCTGTCAACCGCCACGGGCCGCGCGTTTCTGGCCCATCAACGCAAATCCGAAGTCGCTGAGATCCTGCGGGCGGAAATGGCGCAGGGGCGCTGGTCGGATGCGGATGTTGAGGCGATCGGCGCGGAGGTGCGACGCCTCGGCCTCTCCTATACGGCGAGCATGCTCAATAGCGGCCTTGCGGCCCTCGCCGCGCCCATCTTCGATTATACGAGCGCCATTCAAGGCGTGATTACGTTGATTGGCCCGAGCGAGGCTTTCCCCGCTGATCTTTCAAGCCCGCAGGGCGCAGCTTTGCGAGAGGCGGCCGCCTCGCTGTGCGCACGCCTTGGACTGGCCAAATAAAAAGCCCTCGCCGGAGACCTGCGAGGGCTTCTGCTTTACTACGCCTTGCTTCAGGCGAGGCCGGAACGCCCCGCCTGAAAACGCGGTACGCGACTGATCTTAGTACCGAGCCAGAACCGGCGCCGCCACCGGGCCGCCGAAACGATAGTTGATGCCGAGGCGCACGACGTCGATCGAGTCGTTACGACTATCCGTTACGAAGGCATAACCGGTGTAGCCCGAATTCGAGCTCAGGTAGATATTGTCGCCACTGTTGAACTGCGAATGCAGATATTCAAGCTTGAGCGACACATTGTTGGTGAAGGCCCATTCGAGACCGCCGCCCAGCGACCAACCAACGTTGTTCCGGCTTGAGTTGGGAGCGAAAGCCGCGACCTGAACGCCGCTCGAATTGTAGGCATAGATGACTTCGTCGCTGCCGCTGTTGCGGAAGGCGGCGCCACCGGCGATGTAGAGCATGGCGCGATCGAAGGACCAACCGAGACGGCCGCGGATGCCGCCGAGCATGTTGCTCTGCGAGTTGCCATCGAGGTTATAGGTGTAGGCGCTGCCGACGCCCGCCGGGCCGACGTAATTGGCGAAGCCGCGCTTGTTGTCGTTGCCGACCCAGTTGACGTCGCCTTCAAGACCGAAGACCACCGAGCCCATCTGCCAGTTGAAGCCAGCCTGGACGCCGCCAGTGAAAGCGGTGTTGTCGGAGTTGCAGGCGGGAACGAAAGCGTTGAAGCGAGTGCCGATGACGCCGCTGGAATAGTTATAAAGTCCGGGGCAATGGTCGTTGCCATGCCATGCGGCGCCAGCGTTCACGCCGACATAGAAGCCGGTCCAGGTGAAGACGGGAGCCACATAGGGCGCCGCCACAGCCGGCGCGCGGGCGGGCATATCAGCCGCTGAGGCGGTAGCGACCATCGCCCCGAACGCGATCGCCGACATAAGTACCGTTTTCTTCATTTCAAAATCTCCTTGCTGCCAGTCAGCACGATTGGACAGTCGCGTTTTTTCATTCGAAGAACAAGTATAGTAAGCACAAATGAAACACCTGTGCTTTAACTGATACTTCTGTATCTTGACCATATATTATTACGTTAGGTCAGTTATTATAATTTATATTTGAATCAGCACATTATGGCTGCAGCTTATAAATTGTTGCGATGAGGCGCAGATGCGCCGCGGCTCGCTTCAGCTTATGCTAAAGCTCTGCACAGCCCATAGGAGCGACGACCGTGACCAGCGAAGACGAAATCCTACGCGCCAACGCCGCCTATTACCGGGCCTTTCGCACGGGCGATGACGCCCTGATGGGCCGCGTGTGGAATGATTCGGATGCCGCCTGCCTGCATCCCGGCTGGCCCCCGATCATAGGCCGCGCTGAAGTGCTCGCCTCCTATCGGCGCATCATGTCCAATCCCGACCAGCCGCCCGTGACCTGCCATGACGAAGAGATCATCATCACCGGGGATGTGGCGCGGGTCGTTTGCGTAGAGAGCGTGGCTGGCGCGCAGCTCATAGCCACCAATATCTTCCTAAGGACAGGCGCAGACTGGCGCATGATCCATCATCACGCCAGCCTGCTGTCGGCGCCGCCACGCAGGGCGCCCGCATCATCGAAACTGAATTGATCAGGCCGCCTCGGCGGTCACGTCGACCTTGCGCAGCACCGGCATGACCTCCTTGGCGAAAAGACTGACGGAGGTCTCCATCTCGGCCAGCGAGAGATCGCCGAAGGCGAACTGGCCCACGCAATAATTGCACAGCGAGGTGGTCAGCTGGTCGCGCAGGTAGGCGGCGACTGTGGCGGGGCTGCCTGCGATTCCCTTGCCCTGACGGGCGAGCTCGTCCCAGGAGTCGGGTCTCGGATGGCGCGCCATGCGGCCCAGAACCCGGAACAAATGCGTGAAGCCGCGATGCCAGGCGGGATAGGCGCGCCGCGCGATCTCCAGCGCCTTGTCATCGGTTTCCGCCACGACGATGAAGCGGCCAAGGCCCATCAGCGGCAGGGGCGCATCGCCCTGCGCCTCACGCCAGATGTCGCGGAAGACGAGGTTGCACTCGCGCGCTTCTTCGGTCTTGTCGAGATTGATTGTCTGCCAGCCACGACGCGCCGCGCGCTCTGCGCTGTCCACGGTATGCACGCCATACCAGACACGGGGCGTAGGCTTTTGCAGCGGCAGAATTTTCAGCACGATGTCGCGATAGGGCTCTTCCTGTTCGGCGACATGCATGACGCCGGTTTCTAGCGCTTCGAGAATGCGCGGCTGGTCGCGGCGGAAGATCTCTTCGGTCTTGGCGGGATCAATGCCGAAATAGGAAATCTCGACCGGCGAAGAGCCGCGTCCAAAGCCGATGTCGAGCCGCCCGCCGCTCATCTGGTCGACCATGGCGATTTCTTCGGCGAGGCGCAGCGGATGGTAGAGCGGCAAGGCGTAGACCATGGGGCCGAAACGCAGCTGTTTCGTGCGTTGCGCCACCGCTGAGAGAAACACGTTGGGCGAAGGCGCCATGCCGAGCGTCGTCGCGTGGTGTTCCGCCAGATGATAGGAATGGAACCCGAAGCGATCAAAGAGTTCGATGACCTTCAGCCGCTCCTGATAATATTGATGGAAAGGCTTTCCCTCATTGTCGAGGTGATCGAAAATTCCAAATTCCATAGATCGTTCGCTCCCGGTCGTTGGGCGCAGATTGCCACATCGCGCCATAGAGGCAAAGCGCGACACATTCACTCTGCGGACCAGCCCCCATCATGGGCGATCACCTGCCCCGTGACATAGGAAGACGCGGGACTTGCAAGATAGACCGCGAGCCCGACAAGATCGTCGGGAAGACCCCGACGCCCCATGGGAATGCGGCCGTCGACCATAGCTTCAAGAGCGGCGCGTTCTTCCGGCGGCATGGCTGCTAGACGCGCTCCGCCAAGCCGCGTGCCCCCGTGCCAGCCGGGCGCAATGGCGTTCACCCTGACGCCGTCGCGCGCATATTCCATGGCCGCCTGCCGGGTGAGGCCGATGACGCCCGCCTTGGACGCCGCGTAATTGACGCAGAGGCGCGCTGTGCCGGGGTAATAGCCCGTAAGCCCCGCAATCGAGGAAATGTTGACGATGGAGCCCGCGCCGCGCTCCAGCATCATGGCGATTGCGGCGCGCGTGCACAGGAACACCCCGCGCAGATTGACGCCCATCAGCCGATCCCAGTCCTCGATGGCAAGCTCATGCAGGCGGCGCGGGCCGGTCGAGATGCCCGCATTGTTGATGAGAATGTCGAGCCGGCCGTGGAGACGCTGGATTTCGCCGAAAAGCCCGTCGACCGACTGGGTCTCGGCGACATCGACGAAAAGCGCCTCCGCAGATCCACCGGCCGCGCGGATCATGGCGGTGGTTTCCTCGGCGTCGGGCAGGTTCTGGTCCGCGCAGACCACATGGGCGCCGAAATCGGCGAGGCCGCGCGCGAAGGAGCGCCCGAGCCCGAAAGCCGCCCCGGTCACCACCGCCACCTGCCCGTCCATGCGGAAAATCTGCTCGAAGCCCAAGGTCCCCTCCCATTTTGGTGGGGCGATTACGCCCCTCTCTCAAGGCGCCATCTGTACAGCGGGCCGCGCGGCTGGCAAGCGCAAGCGCCTCCCGCGCCGCTTTCCCGGCCGATCCGGCTTTGCATGGCCCTGCGCAGGGTGCTATCTGCCAGCTATGACAACGCGCACCTTCGACAATATCCGCAATTTTTCCATCGTGGCCCATATCGACCACGGGAAATCGACCCTCGCCGACCGGCTCATCCAGCAGACCGGCACGGTCGC